>DAOVVQ010000019.1 GCA_030637065.1 Planctomycetota bacterium | reverse complement strand
GGAGACAACCGCGATCGGGCTCGATAAACAGCCGGAAAAGATGATGACGGTCCGCAAAAAGCTACAGAGGGCCCTTGATTCCTATCCGAAGTCGGGCAGGGGTATTAAAGTTAAGTAGCCGCTTAAGTGGGTCGGGTTGGCATAAATAATTGACTTTTCAAGGCTTAAATGGTATAATGCTTGCGTAATCGCCCTTACGTGTGCGTTTTTCGTCCCGGAGGGCAGGCCCTGGTAACCCTGTTGGCAGGATGGTGGATAATGAAAAGACAGCAAGAATCTCTCTCGTCGAAGCGGCTGGGCTTTAATCTTGGCCTTCTGATCGTTGTATGCCTTTCCTGGTTCGTCTTCGGACCCAATCGGGCGGCAAAAGCCGAGCAGATGAACGTTTTGTTCATCGCCATCGACGATCTCAAGCGAGTCGGCGGGTACATGAGCGAGGAGCCGGAGAGTTTTCTCAAATGGATATATCCCAACCCGGCTAAACGTGCCGAGATGATACCATATCTAACGCCGAACCTTGACCGGCTGGCCTCGGAGGGCGTGGCGTTTACCCATGCCCATTGTGCCGCTCCCGCGTGTAATCCGTCGAGGACGGCGCTGATGATCGGTATGAGGCCGGCCGATACGCTAATCACGAACAATGGCGACGGGTTTTTCCGCGAATCGTCGAATCCCGATATTCGAAACGCCGTTACCCTTTCACAGAATCTTATTGCTCACGGTTATTACGCCCTCGGGCTGGGCAAGATCTATCACGGTGACAGCTACGCCGATCCGGAAGATTCATGGGTAGACTGGCTTAATCAGTCCAAGGGCACAACGGGTCCTGCCGTCGAATCGGTGTGGAGTCCGGTGCACACCAACCCCGGTACGAATGTCAAGATCGGATATGTCACCGGCACTTTAGCCGAGCAGAATGATTATATAAATGCCGATTTTGTAGCAACCCTGATGGAAAACGGTGTCGCTACTATTGACGAGCAGACGATCACACTGCCGCCGGGTAAGCCCTTCTTTTTGGCTTGCGGGCTCACTAAACCGCATTTGCCCTTTTATTCCCCGAAGGATATTGCCGATCTGTTCGATGCCAACGACCTGGACCTGACGAGGGAGAAGTTAGACAGGGTGCTTGCCGATGTTCAGGATCTGTCCGAGGGCGGCAAGGCCAAGGTTAATCTCGATCCTGACGGTACGATCACCAGCGGCACTTTTAACATGGTGTTAGAACACGGCTTGAGTATCGATCCCGTCGACGGCGACCTGAAGGCCTGGCGTGATCTGGTAAAGTACTATCTCGCATCGGCGGCGTTTGCCGATCGCTGCGTGGGTCGGTTGATGGAGGGCCTTGAGAACAGTCCTTACGCCGACAATACGCTGGTGGTTCTGTGGAGCGATCACGGCTGGAACCTGGGCGAGAAGTATTGGCTCAAGAAGTTTACGCTTTGGAACGAGTCGTCCCAGTGCGTACTGATAATCAAGGACCCCACCGAATCGCAGTCGGCAGGTACGCTCTGCCGCCATCCGGTGAACCTGCAGGACCTGTACCGAACGATCAATTCCAAATGCGGCGTTCCTGTTGCCACCGCTGTGGCTGGGCGCGACATTTCGCATCTGCTCGCCGAGCCCCAGAGCCCCTGGGACCATGCGGCCCTGTGTACGACCGACTACATCGACCATACGATCCGCAGCTACGATTATCGTTACATACGTTTCGACAATGAATCGGACAACGATGAGTTGTATGATGAGATTGCCGACCCGAACGAATTTGTCAATCTCATCGACAACCCGGCCTACGATACGGTGGAAAGCGGGATGGAGAGCTGGCTTGACGAGATATTGGCGTATGCCCCGCAGATACAGGCCCGCTATCTGTTCGAGGATAACACCGATGACAGCAGTGGTAATGGTAACGATGGCAACGCTTTTGGCGGTCCGGCCTTCTCAGCCGGAATTGCCGCCACGCAGGCGATATCGCTGGATGGAATAGACGACTATGTCGAGATACCCCGATCGATCGAAGACGACTTTACGATCGCTTTATGGCTCAAAACGACTCATACAGGCAGCGCGGGAAGCGATTGGGATCAGGGCAGCGGTCTGGTGGATGCTCCCGCCAGCGGCGTAAGCGATTTTGGTGTGTCCCTGCTGGGCAGTAAAGTTGCCTTTGGTATCGGCGACCCCGACACAACGATCGTCTCGGTCAGCGATGTCAATGACGGCCTCTGGCATCACGTCGCAGCCACGCGGGACGGCGCTACCGGCCAGATCAAGCTGTATGTTGACGGCATCGAAGAGGGCAGCGGGGCGGGCGCCATCGGTGCAAGAGACGCTGCGTCCGTAATGAATATCGGCAAATCACCCAGCCCCGGCGGCTACTTTGAGGGCGGCATTGACGATCTCAGGCTTTACAACCTCGTCCTCTCAGCCGATGACATTGCGGTCATAATGGACATGGACGCTCCCACTCCGAACCCCGCTGCGTTCGCCTCCGGGCCAGCGGGCCTTAGCCGTACGGCGATCGCCATGACCGCGATTAAAGGGACCGATGCCAGCATCGCGGTGGAATACTATTTCGACGAGACCAGCGGCAATCCCGGCGGCACCGATAGCGGCTGGCAGAATGATCCTGAATACATCGACACGGACCTCGAGGAGGCGACTGAATATACGTACACCGTGACCATGCGGGACGCTAACGGCAACGAGACCCATGCCTCCGATCCTGCGGTGGTCTATACGCATCCTAATCCCAATGTCGTTGACGATTCTACTTACGACGTCAACGATCTTATCGCGCTGGCGGCCAACTGGCTGAGACAGGACTGCTATACGACAATTCCGATCCTGTGCGATGGCAGTGACTTAAACGCCGACACCCGGGTAAATCATCGCGATCTTACCATCCTTTCCAGCCTGTGGCACCTCGATCTGACTATTCCGGAGCCTCTGGCCTGGTATAGGTTTGAAAACGCTGCCAATGACAGTTCAGGGACGAATCATGGCGTCGAAAACGGCAGTCTCGTATACGATACGGGCACTGTCGGCAGCTATTCTGTTCGGCTGGACGGTATCGACGATTTTGTCGAGATAAGCCGGCCCGTTGAGGATGACTGGACGATTGCTTTGTGGATCCAGACTGACAACCTCATGCAGGCCGGTGTCAGCGGGACCGCTTACCGAACGGGCAGGGGGCTGGTTGACTCGGATACAGGCGGACCAAACCAGAGCTGGGCAATGACCTATGAGCTGGGTAAGATCGAATGCGGGACAAGTTCCGATACGGGAGCTGCGGGACTAAAATCCGTGTGGACAAATACGGATACGCAATGGCACCATGTCGCCTGGACCCGGCAGGCATCGACCGGCGAGATGCAGCTTTTCATCGATGGGGTATTGGACATCGACGGTCAGCACGACAAATGGATCGGCACAAAGGACACCACCAGCCGGACGCTCATCGGCAGCCAGGCTGAAAAAGACGGAGAATACTTCGAAGGACGGATCGACGACGTCCGGTTCTACGACTACATCCTAAGCAGCGACATCATCGCCCGATTAGCGGGCAAATAACGGACCTGATTTGACCCAATCACGCAAGAAACCACGCCCCGAAAGAAATGATTGTATATCGTCCCGGCGGAGAATAGAATGACTGTTGTAACAGGTGTTCAAACAGTGAGTTTGTGTTTATTCGGTTAATAAGGATGGATTTATGATGGCAAGAACAATTTCTGTGATGGCTTCCCTTTTATCGCTGATGGTTTGTGTTAGTGGTTGTGCTGTGGCGCTGGTTGGAGCAGGGGCCGCCGGTGTCGGCTATGTCAGGGGAGACCTGGAAGTGACATTGGAAGATGATATCGACGCCGTTTACGATGCGTCGCTGGCGGCGTTGGGGCAACTGGATCTGCCGGTGGTGAGCAAGGAAAAAGATGCACTCGGCGGAAAGGTTGTCTCGCGAAACAGTGAGGACAAGAAGGTGCAGGTAATCTTAAAGCGGACCGAAGGGAACATGACAAAATTGACCGTTCGCATCGGCGTCTTCGGCGATGAGGCCCAGTCTCGGACTATCTACGAGACGATAAAGGACAATCTTTAACTGTATCGCCGGTCACCTCATCAGCTTTTCTACGCACATCCTGTGTCGGTTGGGGTAGATAACAGGAGAGTAAAGTTTTGTTGACGGGGGTTTTCAAGATGGATAAGAAGAAAAGGTGGGTCCAGACGCATCGGCCTGTTGTAAGGCCCGGTTACGATCACGACATTACCCCGCACGAGCATCGGCCCGAGCGGCCAATAAGCACTTCTCCGCCGAAATACGACAAAGATTTGCCTCTTAAGCAGCGGCGATTCGTGGGTCGCAATTGGTAGGGGGGTGCCATCAGACGCCAGCCGGATAGGGGCGAACGCATCTCTGCGGGGTCAAGAGCCGACGAGGGGTACCGTTGCGCATGCGCCCATCGGTTTGCTGCGCAAACACGCTGCCACCCTTGTTGCGCCTTGATTTGAAACACACTGCTGGCACAAACATGGCATCCGTCGAGCACAAGTATGGCACGCGATCCTGTCAGTCCGCTATTGATCGGGCCGCTATTTGATCTCCTCGTCGATCCAGCCTAACAGACGGAGGAGCTTACAGAACCGCATGGGTAACAAGTTACCCATCCTACGGACTATTTGATTTCCTCGTCGATCCAGCCTAACAGTTCCTTGAGGTCGTCGATCGTGATGTCGCCCATGTGTGCGATGCGGAAGGTCTGCTCTTTGAGTTTGCCGTAACCGTTTCCGAAGATCGTGTTGTGCTTTTGATGGATGGCGTTGATGACTTCGGCTACGTTTATGCCGCGTGTGTTCTTGACGGTCGTAAGGGTGTTGGAGGCGTACTCGGCGGACGCGAACAGCTCGAAGTTGCGCAGGGCCCAGGCTTGCACGAACTCGGCCATCTTCTTGTGGCGGGCCCAGACGTTGTCCATACCCTCTTCCAGCAGCCGCGTACACTGATAGTGCAGCGCCATGATATGCGGCACAGCCGGTGTCGTCGGGGTCTGGTTCTTCTGGGCGCTCTTGGCGAAGTTCTGGAAGTCGAAGTAATATCCGCGGTCAGGGACCGATTTTGATTTTTCCAGAGCCCTTTCGCTGACAGCAAAAACAGCCAATCCCGGCGGCAGGGCGAAGGCCTTCTGCACGGAGGCGAAGACGACGTCCCATCCGAGTTTGTCAAAGTGCAGCGGCAGGCCGACCATCCCGCTTACCGCGTCGACAAAGACCAGCACGTCGGGATGCTTTTCCTTGAGCATCTCGCTGATCTCGTAGACGGGGTTGGTAACGCCCGTGCTGGTTTCGTTGTAGACCATCGTGACAGCGGCGTAATTGCCGGCTGAGAGCTTCTCGTCGATCATATCGGCGGTTATCGGCATGCCCCATTCGACCTTCAGCTCGTCGACTTTTCGCCCGCATGACCTCGCCACGTCGGCGTATTTATCGCTGAACGCCCCGCACATCGTACACAGAACCGTCTCGTCGAGCGCCACGCAGTTGCGAACACTGCCTTCCCAAACGCCCGAGGCCGACGAGGTACTCAGGAACACGTGCTGCTCGGTGTAGAGCATTTTCTTGAGCATATCGACGGTTTCACCGTGCAATTGCGAATACTCCTTCGACCTGTGGCCCAATGTCGGGCGTGCCATCTGCTCGAGCACCTCGCTGAGCACGTTAACCGGTCCGGGTATAAACAACCTTGGAGCGTTTTTCCAATCCGTCATCTCATTAACTCCTGCTTAGTTTCCTGTTTATTTCGCCGGATCACGACGCCTGTTGCGTCCGGCTGTTAGAGTCTGTTGATCAATAATCCCGTATAGATCTTCGGGTAAAAAAACGTCGACTTCTGCGGCATTTTTTCGCCGGCGGCGGCCAATGCCTTTACCTGCTCGATCCTGGTCGCATTCATAAAAAATATCGCCTGCTTCTCGCCGCTATCGACCCTGGCGATGGAGGTGTCGATGGCCCCTCCGATATCCTTTACATACTCGACGTTGCTCTGGCTTTTGAGCTGTTTGTCGCCAATGCCCAGCGCCCCGTCCAGAATGAGCTTGTGCAGGACGTTGACATCGAGGCCCTTTGCCGCCTGGCTCATCTGCGTCTCATCCAGGTCCATCGCAGCGGTATTGCTGAGCACGGCCACATAAAAGGCATTCTGGCCGGCATAGATACCGAAGGCGTTTTTCGTCTTGGCGAAGCAATCGTTCATCTCGGCAAACATCGCGTCTCTGGCGGCCAACTTGTCTGCATCGCCGCCAAAGTCGTATTTGGTGATCTCGAAATCGTCCTGTATCGCGGCAATAAGTTTATCGATATCGAAATCGGCGACATTCGCGACAAGTCTGTGTGTCGGCAGGATGATCAGCCCCTCGTTTCGCATGTTGACAAAAGTCATCATCCTGTACGCCGCAGCCGGGTTCTTCGTCTCGGCGTAATAGTTCAAAGCCGTTTCATATCGATGATGGCCGTCGGCGATCACACTGAGTTTATTCGTCATCATCGCGGTGATGGTATTAATGTCCTCATCGCTTTCGATGGCGTAGATCCGGTGCCTGACGTTGTCATTGTCGGTGAAATCCAGCAGGGCGGCCCTGGCTGCGGCGGTGTTTACGACCGTCTCAGCGGCGTTTTCCGGGTCGTCGTACAACATGAATATCTGGCCGAACTGCGTGGCGGTCTGCCGCATCAGGTTGAGTCTGTCGGCCTTTGGTCCGTCAAGGGTCCTCTCGTGCGGGCAGACGCCCTCGCCGAAAGCCGTCAGTTTTACCAGCGAAACCCACCCGGTCCGCCGGAACTGTTCGCCGGCGATATCGAAGTCCTGAACATAGCCGTAGATCGTCTCTTTCGCATCCTGCTTTAACGCGCCACTTTCGATCATCGAGCCTAAAAAATCTGCCGCCCGGGTATACTGGTTATCGCCATCGCTGTCATTCGGCCCGGTCTTGCCCTTGATGGCGCGGACGACGTTGCAGGGGTTCTTGTCGTAAAGCTCCTGCTGGGCAGTAGCGTCGATCACGTCGTAGGGCGGGGCAAGGCAGTCGCCAACATTGGAGACAACCGACCCATCAAACCGCCATGCCTTAAATGGTACAATTTCCATTTTGCTTACCTAAGTCCCGTTAAACACAGAGTTTACGATACAAAACGCACCTTTCGCGGGCAGATGGATTCATAGACTCCGCCCCGAACGGCCCATATTATCGAAAACCGGAAGAACGGTCAAAGAAAATGCAAAAAAACCACCCCAGCAAAGACACATATCGTACAGAATCGAACCCAGCGTTATGCCGAACAGCTATTCTTGAAGGCAATGAGTGTTTGCAGCGATCACGGCGTTCTATGCCGGCTGGGCCTTTTGAGTACGTTTCTCAAACCAGCAGGGCGAGAAAGTGTACAATCTGTCGCGATTAGACGGGACTTGAAAAATGTGGGCTCGCAGAGTAAGATACCTGGCTGGGCGGTTCAAGTCCGATATCGTCCCAGCGGCGCAGGTTTAAATATGGCTCTGTCAGGGCCTGAAAACATAGATTTGGAGTTCTTGGGTATGGCAAAAAAAGACTATTCGACTTATCAACAGAACGTGATCTCGCGATATTATGACAATCTCGACACGATCATGCTCGGCAAACTCCAGGAACTCGTTACCGATCTCTATCTCGCCGACTCAAAGGCCAAAAAGGACCGGCTTTGGGACCGGGCACAAAAGGCAATGGAAAAGCTGAAGATACGTCCTGCCATTATCGAGCATATCATGGCCAAGCGAGACGTGACGGTACTGGCAAAAAATATCGAGGGTTGGCTGAAAACGTCCAAAAGTTGAATTCAGGCCAAAATACCTGCCTTTTCATCTTTCATACCGTGAACATTAATGCTATAATAGACGATAGATAGAGTGGTTCTTTATAAAAGTGAATACGGGGGCGAATGGCTTCGACCGGACAGGTAGACGGTTAAGTGGCATGCCCAGGATGTCGGTTGGCCTGGCTAAACATCCCGACACCTTAAATTAAATTGGCAACTCACAGTTGCGAATGGCCGCCTAAATAGGCCGCCCGTCCTGACAGACTTATTCCTGCGGGTTTGTCAAGGGCGCCACACAGCGGGATAGCCCAGCGGGTCGTCCGCGACGCAAAGGCGAAATTAATTGCGGAATAGCAAAGGCATCAGCCTGTCGTTTGGCGTATGTCGGCGCGAATCTCAAACAAGCGACTAAGCATGTAGAAGCTTAACCCGAAATGTCACGGGACGGGGGTTCGAATCCCCCCGCCTCCAGTCTTCGCTCGGAGTAGCGAGCGAAGACTGTCGCGTCGTAGCGAAGCGAAGACGGACTTCGTTAATGTAATATTTTTCGAAGTTTTCAACTCCGAGCTACGACCCGGCAGGCCAGTCTTCGCTACGACTCGGCAGGCCAGATTCAGGATTCCGAGCAACAGCTTCGAGCGAAGACGGACTATTCACTATTTTTTGTTAGGATGGATATGACTTATCGCTATGTATACATCTTGCAATCACAAACCGATCCCGACCGATTCTACACAGGCCATACGGACGACCTTGACGAACGCCTGAATGTTCATAATCAAGGGAAATGCAAACATACCGCAAAGTATATTCCATGGGAAATCAAAACAGCTATTGCTTTTACCGACAAGCAAAAAGCTCTGGATTTTGAAAGGTATCTTAAAACTTCCTCGGGAAGAGCTTTCGCTAAAAAACGACTATAATAATATTCCTCCCCCTTTTTTTTATGTCCTCAAATCCGGGTCCGGACATGCCTTTGCAGGGCGTTATTTCCGGTAGCCCCCGCGATGCTCAGTAATCCGAGCGACGCCTTTGGACGAGCTTGTTCGCCTCGTGTATTATAAAGCAATCGAAGATGCCCTCTAATCTGCTCGATATCTTTTCGGGCAGTTTTCCCTCTTCCAGAAGTTTCGTAACCGCGCCGAAAGCCTTGCAATTGTAATAGTCGCCGCCCTCGATCGCTGAATCCATTATCACTCCCAAATCAGCGTCCTTAGTGCACGCGATATAGACTTTGTAAACGTAGCAGCCCTCCGCCATAGGACAAAATAAGCTCTTTTCCATATCTGCACCTCTATCGTTCGATCTCAAAAAATACCAGCCTGCTTGCAGCAAGGAAGCAACCCAACCGAACACTATGCTATCATATCGCTCGTCGCGACGCAATAAGCCCGCTGGGGCGATCGTCAGGACTGAGGATAACGCGTAAAATGCAACATAAACGGCATAGGGGGGACGGTTGAGCCGATGGAGAATTTCTTGTAAAACCCGACCATTGCCTGCAAATGCGAGTTGTTAGGGAAATATCAAGCATAGCACCGCTCGCCGCCCGCTGACAACAAGATTGCTACCTCAAGCGAGTAGGGAATAGCGAGACCCAAAATAAGGATTTTCCTGACTTCCCATAAACGCTTTATATGGTACCCTTGACGCAGGTGTGGAGAAAACTAAAGTGTTTCTTTTAAGTATGGCAGTCTTTTTGGCAGAAGATGCTGGGAGCTTGCCGGGCGTGGGCGCGGTAGTTCGCTGTGAGCGGAGACCGTGTCCACGGCCTTTTATCAGGGTCTGCGTTTACCCCCGATCCGTGATTCATCGACATACTCATTACATCGCCAGGCCCCTGACACGTCCAAACAAAAGTTTTCTCCACTCCAGGGAAGGGGGTGGCTCAGTAATGGGCGGGCACCCCCTTTCCGTCTTCATGTAAATTCGCATCCCGCCTCAACCATCGACCCGGTTTGGTACCTGAGCCCGCGCAGAGTCGTAATGAAACTGGTGATAACAAGACAGGGGGGGTAATAAAGAGACCGGTTTGCTACTCTTGCGAATTGCTCCTGACAAAGGGGTCACTGCTTGTGGAGGTTTAGTATATGGGCTATGATGTCCCTGCGGCTTACGATCCCGACCAGCTTGCCGTTGGCGACAATAGGAACCCGCCGAAACTGGTTCTTTATCAGACAGTTGCACAGCGCCGTGACAGACTCGCCAGCCTCTACGGTAACTACTTCCTTCGTCATAAGGTCCTCGACCCGAAGACCGGTTGCATCGCTCCCGTCGGGATCCCCGTCAACCCTGATCGCAAGGCTCAATACGTCTTTCTCCGTGAGGATGCCGACTACACGATTGTCGCGGTCCACAACCGGCAGACCGGAAAAACTGTGCTTGACCAGCTTTCTTATAGCCTCGATGACTGGCGTACCTTTTTCCGCGGTGACAACATTCGTCTTCATGACCTGTGCTATACCGACCATTTGCTTTCTCTTTCAAATTACGGGACAATATCGGGCCCAGCCGATCAAACGAACCTGCTGGAACAGCCCTATTCATCCATTTATCGGATAAATATCCCCTCGACAAGAGAAAATCCTCCTCGGAGACAACAAAAAAACGCCAATAATAAATTCTGCCCCGAAGAGCCTGCCCTGAGCGAAGCCGAACGGGGGCTGTTAAGTTCAGCCCAAGGTAAGCGAAGCGCCACCCTGGGTAAACGACACCACGCGTCCTTAATATACCCTGAAGGGGTTATATAAAATCCTCATCAGGACACAAGAATAAAGCCCAATGCGTAAGTTACTCTCGCCAGGACATTTGGAAGCGTCCGGGCTCAGGCGTCTCGGGCTCAGGTATATTGATATTGGATATTGTCAGTTTAGGGCGTTTGCCTCTGCGAGGAAGCAGTTGCGCAAACAGCATCAAGACCACTCCGATGATCGCATTGAAATAGCACAGACAAACCACACCGCCTACGGTCAGGATCGCCCACATGCAAAATTGAAGGTTCGGGTGCCTTCCGCGAAACACTATCGTGTTATTATGCCACTTTCTGGCTGAGAGAACCGCGGCAATGCCGTAACGGAGCCCCAAAAGAACATACAAACCGATTGCAACAAAGACGATCCACGGCAGGGGCCCTTTGGTCAATATATGCCCGGCTGCAAGTGGTTTGCGCGTCAGGCTGAAGAGCATCGCCATCTCGCCGAGGTACGGCGCACCGGACAGATTCGATAATATTCGCGGGCCCAGCAGCGTCCCATCCGGCAACGGCCACGACAACGCCAGGGCCTCGGCGGTCAGGGGATACGCATGTGTGAAACGCCCGCAGCTTCTCGCTGCTGCGATGCCAAAGGCGCTTGCCGCAGTTCCATACCCGGCGATGACCGGACCGGAATCGGCGTCGAACAGCAGCGGGTTTGTCTCTGCGTCCCGTGGAAACTCGGCAAAGCCGGAGAAAAAACGATTCTCCCGCCAGAAATGCTCCTCGTACAGGTCGTACCACTTTTCCGCGGTCTCGGGCCAAAGCTCTATCGCCCAGGTCAGCATCATCGAAATGCCAACCCCGCGAGCCGGACCAACGCCCCCCCCGATCGCCGAGTCGGCCACATATGACGGAAGCGACGTCCCGGAGTCGAGAAATCCGCCCTCGAAGGCCCGCAGCCCGCGAGCGGCAAATTCGCTGTGATCCGTGCCTAAAACCGTGTCTGCCCGGCGGATCGCCGCTATCGCAAGCAAAACATCGACAGAGTAGCACTTGCCGGGATAGTCATCCAGCAGACCGTACGGCGATCGGTCGATCTCAAGGGCCAAAGATTCGACTTGACCTGAGAGAAGGTCGGTATACTGCGTATCGCCCGAGAGCTTCTGGTAGCTCGTAAGACCGCTGATCAGCAGCATTCGATAGAAGAGGTTCTCCTGATCGAGATACGTCGGCCCCCAATGCTCCTTAACCCACGCAGCATGACCAGGGTCGACGAGCAAAGCCGCTGCCGCCTGGATCGCCCCGCGGGCATATACCCGTGGAAGCCGGCGCCACTGGGTTGTCTTGCGGGCAAGGTCCTCATGGATCACCTCTGTCGACCAGAGATAAAAAACCGAACCAAACAGCGGCCACTCTGTGCCGGGCACGTCTGAAATATCGGCGGTCGCCTGGCCCCGGGAAACACGCTTACGCGCCCAGTTCTCATATCGCCCCGACAGTTCGCGGTGCCAGTCCAAAACAAAATCCGGCGTCTGCTCGCTGCCAAGCCCGGCGTCGCCCAGCCCCCGGACCACTATCGCCGCAGGGGCAAGAAAAATATAAAACGAAAAGAGCCCAAGCAGCACCGCATTGACATACACACACAAGGACAATCGTTTTTGCATAGCTATCCCGCCAATCATTCGCCAGCCGCCCGGCGTTAATCCGTCAGTTGTTTCGCGACTTCCTGTATAACGGTTTGTTTCGCCTTTTCGAGCGGGCCTTCCAGGTTCACTCCTGATGCCATCATGTGCCCTCCGCCGCCGTATTCCTGGGCTATTCGGCGAACGTCGACCTTTCCCTTACTCCGCAACGAGCATCGAAAACCGCCGTCCGATAGTTCGACCATTAAGGCCGCGGCCTCGACCGAGCCGATTCTCTGGCATTCGTCGATGAGATTTTCGGTGTCCTGACCCGTTGCCCCCGTTTTGTCGAAGTCGGATCGGAGTATGTACTGTAACGCAAAGCGGTTGTCAAGATGCAGTTCCATGTTTGTCAGCATTCGTATCAGAAGCTTCATTCGTGCCGGCGAAATGTCCTGGTAGAGTTTTTGATAGACGACGGCAGGTTCGGCTCCGGCGTCGATAAGTTGTGCCGCGGCCCGAAAGATCCGGCTGTCGGCGTTACCGAACTTAAACCATCCGCTATCGGTGGCCAGCGATACGAACAGCGCTTCGGCGATCTTTGGCGTAACCTCCCATCCGGCAAAACCGAACAGGTCCTGAACGATCTCGCCCGTCGCCGCCGCAGAGGAATCGATCAGTTCGAAATCGCCGATCCCGTCGCCGGTTAAGTGATGGTCGAAGACGAGGGTCGTTTTGCCGGCCTCCTTGAGCCACTCGTCAAAGTGCGTCAACTGAACGTAGCTGTTGGTGTCCAGCACGATCACGAGGTCGCACTGGTCGAAATGCCCGGCGCGAAAGTCTTCATTGCTGATATCGTTCCCAAGAACAGGGACCTTTTCGTCGAAGAGAAACCCGTACCACGGCGGCAGGGGGGACAAAAACAGCGGATGGGCCCGTTTGCCGAGAGCCGTGAGAGCCTCGCACATCGCCCGCATCGAGCCGCAGGCGTCGCCGTCCGGGCGGATATGGGCCGTCAGCAGCACCTCCGTAGAGGCGTCGATCAACTCAATTGCTTTACGAAAATCGCTATCTTTTATCATATCGTTCCCTGTCTAAGCCGCAAAAGATAAACATATTAAAGAAAAACCCTCAAAAAGTCCAGCATAACATTATTGTCCCGCCAATCAGCCCCGTAGGATGGGTAACTTGTTACCCATGCGGTCCGCGCATCGCTCCCATTATCATCCCAGCCCCGTAGAAAAAATGGAACGACCGGACCCACCTGACTAACTCCGCTCTTTAGAGCGGAGAACCGCCGCCACAACTCCCCCCTAAAAGCCTGTCCCATTCGACAAGCTCAGGGCAAGCTCTGAGCGAAGCCGAACGGGGGCTTTAGCCCTGCAATCAACTACCCAGCCGGCAAGATGGGCGTGTGCATACTGGCGCCCACCATCGGTTTGGCTTCGCCAAACACGCTGCCACCCAAATGATCACTCATGCCACACAGCGATTCCCGCACCCGGTCAGTCTCCGCCCTCCAAAATCGTTTTGGATCGGAGGCAATCCCTCTCGATCTGGGCTTTCAATTCGTCGCGTGTCTCGAACTTTTGCTGAGGCCGGATATGTCGTACAAAATCCAAAGCAAGGAATTTACCGTCGAGATCCGCAACATCTCCCTCCAGGATATGAGCCTCCACCAGCAGGCTGCTGACGTCCGGGAACGTCTTTGCATGGCCGATGCTGAATACCGCCCCGAGCCGCTGCGATGTGTTGCAGACATCGTGCAGATCGCTGCCGATCGTGACGCGTCCGGCATACACGCCGTGGGCTGGGATGATCTGTTCGAGCGGCTCGATGTTCGCCGTCGGAAAGCCCATCTCCGAACCGACCCCACGACCGGGAACAACCGTCCCGATGAGCCGGTAGGCCCGCCCCAGCGCCGATTTTGCCGCAGCTACGTTACCGGCATGGAGATATCTGCGGATCAGCGAGCTGCAGCACACAACGCTCTCGCCGCCAGCCCCGCCAGCCCCCCCAGCCCCCCCAGTCCCTTCATCCTGCATCATATACCCATCGACCTCGATAACCTTAAAGCCTCTCTCGGCGCCCAGCCGGCGGAGCGTATCGATATTGCCCGCCCGGTCCCTGCCGAAATTAAACGTCGGACCCTCGACGACGACGGCTGGCTCGACCGTCGCCATGAGAAACTCGTCGATGAACGCCTCCGGCGACAGGGCCAGAAGCTGCGGACTGTCCTTCAAAACGATAAGGCAGTCGACACCGCAATCGGCCAACAGGCGGGCTTTCAGTTCGAGAGGCGTCAGCACCCCCGGCGCCTTTTCCGGATAAAGTATAGCCACCGGATGCGGCTCGAACGTCATAACCGCCGTCCCGCACGCGTGGTGGTCCCTGGCCACCCGCTTCGTGGCCTCTATGATCTGCCGATGTCCGAGATGCACCCCATCGAAGTTGCCGATAGTAAGAGCCCAGCCCTTTTCGATCGCCTGCAAAGGCAATATTGAGTCGATTATCTTCATATTACTTGCGCCAGCCAAACGCCCCCCGGCCGCGCCAAAATCCCGTTTCCATCGATTTACAGACAATTTCCGCCAGCAATCAGCCAGCCAACCCCCATTTTAGACCCAAACCCGATCCAGAGCAACCCCCCAGCCAACAACCGGCCACGAACCCGGAAATAAAGCCCTGCCCGTTCGGCGCAAGCCCCCCGCGTGAGCGACAGGATCCATTTGGGCTCGTTAAGCCCCATTGCTACATGGCTCGTGGGAATATTTGTTCTCTTAACTCTTGCCAGTACGTCTTGTCATGCTCGATCAGGACTCGCTGTCGGAATTCTTCTGGCAACCCAGGATTGGATTTGAGAAGTGCTTTCAATTTAGCAACACTGACGTCATCATATAGCTCCTCGTTCCAGGTCATTGCAGTAATGCCGGGATAGCCTTCAGAGAAACGCAACAACAACCCCCACCATCGCTGTTTTTGCCAATGTTCAAGTTGACCGTGTTCACATTGAACACCAAGGTCAAATGCAACCATTGAAATAGGACTTTTTCTTTCAAATACCTTCTCGTAAACTGGAAAGGTGAATATGCGATACTGCAAAATAGTTCTGCTCAAAAAGCAGTCCCCGCAATTCTCCGCAAAATGCGATTTGTCAATCCCCAGTAACCATGCAAGAGCTAATCCCAAGACTATAATCGTGATTTTAACAAATCTCAGCTTTTTCATGATTTCAGCTTTCCGCGTGGGCCAAGGCCCACCCTACATTTTACTTGGATGCCATTGGCTCGGATGGGGGTGTTTCGGCTTCCCATTGGGCTAAGGCTTCTTTTAGCTCTGCGAGGACCTCGGAGTAGCCAGCGTCATCGATCACGTTTTGCATCTCCCATGGGTCGTTTACCATGTCGAAAAGTTGCTCGTATTCCATCTCGCCGCCGGTCCTGAACAGTACGTACTTGTGCGTCTGGCTCCTGGTCATTATGCAGGTCTTCTGCGAGCTTGAGCCGTGTTCGGAGAAGGCGTATTTTCGCCACTGTTGCGTCTTTGGAGCCAGCAGCGACTTGCCGTCGATATTGCCCGGTATCTCCATCGAAGCGGCGTCCAGCAGCGTCGGCAGCAGGTCGATCGAGCAGACGAGCTTGCTTATACGCTTGCCGCCCGGAAATTTACCGGGAAAGCGAATGATCAGCGGAATATGGATCTGCGGCTCGTATGCGGTGTTTCCCTTGGTCCATGCCCCGTGCTCGGACATCATCTCGCCGTGGTCGGCTGTGTAGACCACGATGGTATTGTCGGCAAGACCCAACGCATCCAGCTCATCGAGCACCCGCCCGACATTGTAGTCGATCTGCGAAACAAGGCCGTAGTAATAGGCCAAACACGCACTGTGATAAGAATCCTCGGGAAACGTACCGGACTTTGTCAGCAGTGTATCGATCCCCGGCATCTCTTCGTCGATAACATGCAGATTCGGCGGTAGCGTCAGTTCGGCGGGGTCATACTGTGTACTCCACGGTGCCGACGGCGTGATCGGCGTATGCGGGCCCCAGAAGGAACACCACAGCACAAAGGGGCGGTTTTTGTTTTCGCGGATGAAGTCTATGGACTCTGCGACGATTTGGCCTTGTCGATGCTCATCGTTTGTTAAGGCGGTTTTGCCGACTAATGAGCGGCCCGGATGCACCTCGTCATAAGGCAAAAACGTCCCTGCGCCTTGAAGGTCCGCCGACGGCGACGAGACAAGGTCAAAGCCGTGATTGTCGTTGGCCTCATTCATCTGCATATGATGCTTACCGATGGTGGCGGAGATGTAGCCGGCGTCTTTGAAGATATCGGCCACCGTCCTTTCGTCGGGGTTCTGAGTCTGACCGTTACTGTAAGTGCCGGTGCTGCGTGCGTAGCGACCGGTAAAGATCGAATAGCGGCTCGGCACGCACTGACCCGTCTGGCAGAAGGCATTCTCAAACAGCGTCCCCTCCGCCGCCAGCCGATCCATATTCGGCGTACTGATCTCGCTATTACCGTAGCAACTTAGCGCACGGGCATTATGCTGGTCCGACATAATAAAAACAATATTAGGCCGCGTAGAGCCACGATGAAGACCCAGCCCCCGATTCGACAGAACAAAACCCGCTGCGGGAACTGCCGCACATCGCTTCAAAAATTCACGTCGATCCATAGTCACCACTCCCGGCTCGTCCGCCGTCAGGAAAGGGCGAACAATTTGCGGATATAATCGGCATTTTGCTTAAAATACGCCAGAGGGTCATCCCCGAACGACCTTTCGAGCACCAGCCAGCCTTCGTACCCGATCTCGTTTATCGCCTCGGCGATCGGCTCGCACTTTACGCCGCTTTCGCCGAGCACACCGTCGGTATTCTTGAAATGAAACTCGCAGATACGCCCCTTGAGCATCCGGATCTCGGCTGGGACGTCATAGCCGTTTTTGGTCGAGTTGGCAATATCGTAATAAACCTGAACATAATCGCTGCCCACCCGGTCCATGATCGTTATATTATCCCGAGCGGAAAGCGTATTCTCAAGCCCAAGATAAACACCCTTGCTCTTGGCGTGAGGTGCAGCGTCCTTGAGCCGACCGACCACCGAATCGATCTCTTTCTTCTTAAGCTTCTTCGTATTGCCGTCCATCAGCGCACCGTTACCGAAAAACGCCAGCAGCGTAGCCTTACAGCCCATCGCCGCAGCCGCGTCAATCGTCTGGATCAACCAACCCGGCCCGCGAGGATCCGTCGCCAACGGGTACTTGTTAGTGACATTGAGCCCGACAGAAGCGATCCGAACGCCCGTATCCTTAACAGCCGCGGCATACATCTTCTGCTCGGCCCTGGTCGAATACGACAAAACCTCTGCCGCCTCAAGGGGCGAGATCTGAACGCCATCCAAACCGATACTCCCGGCAAGCTCCAGCGACTTGCGACCCTTGACCTTAAGCGACCAGTCGCATATCCCAACCCAAAGTTTACGCTTGCGCCCGCGTTTCTTCTTAGCGGCACAAAGACCGTCTAAATTGCAAAGCCCCGCACTACCTGCCGCAGCAGCCGCCAAAAACATCCGTCGAGTAGTCCCAACCATATCATCCCTTTCATTTACCATTAACCTGTAGGATGGGTAACTTGTTACCCATGCGGTTCACTATCCTTATAGCACGTTTGACGGCAAAAGTCAACCGCCCCGGTTCCGTCGATCTGCCTCTCGCGCCGCTGTTCTAAATGGAATATGTTTCGCCGGTGCAGGTCTCGTACCATTGATCCCACTGATTAGCCATCTGCCGGACGATCTCCGGATAAACCGCCGCCAGATCGTTCGTTTCCGTGCGGTCGACGGCCATGTCGTAGAGTTCCCACTGCGAACCGTTACGAACGAGCTTAAGATCGCCTTTGCGGATGGCTGAGCCTTTTTTGAATTCCCAGAATAACGGTTTTTCGCGACCAATATCCTGCCCCTTAAAGGCCCGGGTCAGGCTCACACCCTCGATGGGCGCAACGAGCTTGCCGTTTAATTTATAGGGATAGCACGCCCCGGCGATCTCCGCAACAGTCGGCATAACATCGATGAGGTGGCACGGTTGACGGCAAAAATCGGCGGTCGGTTTTATCTCAGCCGGCCAGTGCGCGATCATCGACGTACACGTCCCTCCCTCGTGGCTCCATGTCTTCCATTTTCGCAGCGGCGTATTGGCGACGGTGGCCCAGCTCTTCCCGATCGACTCGTAGCTGTTAACAGTCCCCATTTCTCCGGAGGTATCGCCAAACTTCGCGACCGGCTTTTCCGGGCTCGCCCCGTTATCCGAGAGGAACAGGATCAGCGTATTATCGAGCTTGCCGAGTTTACGGAGCTTTTCGACCAGCCGCCCGATGTTGCTGTCAAGCCGTTCGATCATCGCCGCGTATATCTCCATGCGGCGGGCCTCTTTCTGCTTATCCTCGGCGGAAAGCTCGTCCCATGTCTGCCCGGCCCATTCCGGCTCGGTAAGCGGAGCGATATCCGTCTCGACCAGCCCCATCGCCACCTGGCGGTCGTACCTCGCCTGGCGGATCGCCTCATAGCCCGCGTCGTATACGCCGCTGTATTTGGCAATGTCCGCAGGCCAGGCGTGCAGCGGATAGTGCGGGGCGTTGTAGGCGACGTAAAGAAAGAACGGCTTTTCTTCGTCCTTGTATTCGCCGAGCCAGTTTATCGCATAGTCCGTAAAGACGTCCGTCGTGTAAAAATCCGGCGAGGCTGGGACGAACGCGTCAAAATGCTCGTCGTCGATCGCCCACGGGTTGTGCGTCTTGCGTGCCGGTTCCGGCTGGCCTGGTATCGCGGCGTTTCCGGGGTTCCAGAAGTTACAAGCCCCGCCTAACATCCCGAAGAACCGGTCAAAGCCCCGCGTCCGCGGATTAAAGTCCGCATGGTGCTTTCCCGACCAAAGCGTTCGGTACCCTGCGGGCCGCAGAACCTCCCCAGCCGTCGCAGTCGAGGTAAACTCCCTGTCCGTCTGCTGAAAATACGTACCCGTAAGCAGGCTCGCCCGGGTCGGATAGCATTTCGCCGTATTGTACATTTGGCTAAACCGCATCCCATCGCCGGCAAGGCGGTCAAGGTTCGGCGTATTTATCTCCGAGCCAAAACAAGCCAGGTCAGAATACCCCATATCGTCGGCCAGTATCACCAGCACATTAGGACGACTCGCGATGCGACGAAGGTCCATCGCCCGATTAGAGAGCAAAAAACCCCCAGAGCCAACCACCACAAAATTTTTCAAAAAATCCCGTCGATCCATAATCATTCAAATTAAAGGTACCAGGTACATTAAATTTGCCTAAAAACCACTCTCAGCCGTCAAAATCACGGTATTTCTTAGAAATTAAAAGGTACCAGGTACCTTTTAATTTGCTCACCGTCGAAATCAAGGCGTCTCTTTCTTCCAGCCCTCCGCGAAAACGCCAAAATCGCCGCTGTTGACACCTCCGCTTTCGTTGAGGTCAGCGGCGAGATATCCCGTCTCTCGCAGCCACTGACCGATCAGCACAGCCAGGTTAGTATCGTTAGCATCGTCAGGCAGGCCGTTGCTCCAGTTACCCGGATCGTCCCAATTACCGCCCCCAGCACCATTCGTCCAGTCCGTACCAGCCCACAAATCAGCAGCCAAAACCAGAAAAACAGCCAATAAAAAGCCTCTACCCAACATCCGCCCAACCTCTGCATTACACACATACCAGCCAATAAACGCCCAATAGGCGCAAAAAGACCAAACCGGAATTGTAACAGATCAAGCCCAAAAAAGCAACATTTTTAGGCTCATCCGGACAATGCGCGACAGGACCGTCCGGCTCCAGCTTTGCAGGGTTTCCGGCTCTGTCATTGCCACCCAATTTAGAGGCGATATACTGGTTGTGCTTTGCTGGGGTGGTTGAAGTTATTCTTGAGTGGGGCTGGCTGGACGGTTAATATTGTTTCTGCGGCGGCCCTGGCGTGGCAGGGGGCTGTTATCAGGCGAAATATGGCTTGGAATCGGAAAGGGGCGAAAGATGGAGACGAGGATAAACAATACGATAATCGAGCTTATCCAGGGCGATATTACCGAGTTGGAGACTGATGCGATCGTTAATGCCGCAAATGGCCAGTTGGTGATGGGCGGCGGTGTGGCTGGGGCGATCAGACGCAAGGGCGGCGGGGATATTCAGGCTGAGTGCGACCGCAAGTCGCCGATCTCTGTTGGCCAGGCGGTTATCACCACCGGCGGAAAGCTGAGGGCGAGATACGTCATACATGCCGTCGGGCCGAGGATGGGCGAGGGCGACGAGGACGAGAAGCTCAAAAATGCGACGCTAAACTCCCTGCGCGTCGCTGAGGAGAATGGTCTGGCGAGCATCGCCTTCCCAGCGGTCAGCACCGGGATATTCGGCTATCCTATCGAGAGGTGTGCTAAGATAATGTTAGACGCGACGACAGGCTACCTCAAGGGCGAGACGGCTCTTGAAAGGGTGATTTTCTGCCTCTATGACAAGGCCGCTTACGATGTTTTTGACGATCAGCTTGATTCGGGGTGTTGATGGCGAAGGCGATGACCCCAGCGGGTATGGGGCCGGAGAGGGCATCGAAATCGGGTAATCCCCGATGACTTTGGGGTGGTCAACTCCTTTGCGGTGGGGTATTATGATCTGCATGGTGACGGAAGTAATTGATGTAAAAAACCGCGGTGACGGGGCTGATGAGCAGATTTTGCGGGCTTCGGCGGTTGTGGATGGTGGAGGTCTGGTTGGGTTTGCGACTGAGACTGTCTATGGTATCGCTTGTGCCGCCGAGCCTGAGGCGATCGCCAGGCTCGATTCGGTCAAGGGTCGGTCGCCTGAGAAGCGGTATTCTCTGCATATTTCCGGGCCTGCTGAGATTGACAGGTATGTTCCGCGGATATCGGCGCCGGCGTTAAGATTGCTTCGCCGCGCGTGGCCTGGGCCGCTGACAGCCGTTTTTGAGCTTGACGAGGGGGCTTTGCAGGGTCAAAGGGCGGTTGTGGGGGACGGTGCATTCGATATTCTGTATCGAGGCGGGACGATCGGGGTTCGCTGCCCGGATTGCTGGAGTGCCGGACGGCTGTTGGGGGCTGCCAAAAGCCCGATAGTGGCCCCCAGCGCTAATTTAAGCGGCGAGGCTCCTGCGACGACGGTAGGGGAGGTTTTTGCGGCATTTGACGGAAAAATTGAGATTATCCTTGACGCCGGGCCTACAAAGTATAAAAAGTCCAGTACGGTAGTTAAAATTACGGACGCGGGAACGACGATCCTGAGGGAAGGGGTGTTCTCCCGCGATGACATTAACGAGATGACGCTGTGAAAATACTGTTTGTATGCACCGGGAATACGTGCCGAAGCCCGATGGCCGAGGCATTTTGTCGAAAATACCTTTGCGAAAAACTTGATTGCGGTGTTGACGAGACGGAAAAGTTCGGTTATACAGTAGGTTCTGCGGGCGTTATGGCTGTGAGCGGAATGCCCCCAAGTGCCGAGGTAGTAACGATTTGCAGCGGTATGGGCATTGATGTTACGGGCTATCGGAGCAGTTTTTTAGGCGAAGAAGAGGTCCGCGAAAGCGACTATATCTTCGTTATGAGCGGCAGCCATCTCAGCCGGGTCCTGGAAATGTGCCCTGATGCCGCGGAAAAATGTTTGATGCTTGACGGCGAAAATGAAATTACCGACCCGATCGGGGGCGGGATTGACGTATATAGTATGTGTGCCCAACAAATTGACAGGGCGTTGAAAGAAAGGATGAGCGATATCTGCAATGAAAATAGCAGTAGCAAATGACCATCGTGGGGTTGAGGCCATTGAGCAGGTAAAGGCGATTATCGCGCAGCTCAATCACGAGTGCGTGGACTATAGCAGCCCGACAAATCAGCCGGTGGACTATCCGGACCTGGCTTATAAGGCCGCTGACGCCGTGTCGACCAAGAAGGCCGACCGGGCAATTCTTGTCTGCGGGACGGGAATCGGTATGAGTATCGCCGCCAATAAGGTCAAGGGCGTGCGGGCTGCACTGTGCTACGATGAGCTTAACGCAAAGATCTCGCGCAATCATAACGACGCCAATGTTCTGTGCCTTTCCGGGGACCTGCTCGGTTCCGCGGTCCTTCGCAAGATCGTCGAGACCTGGCTCACGACGGATTTCAGCGGCGGCAGGCATGAAAGAAGAGTCAAAAAGATCATGGCGATCGAGCAGGGGCAAAACCCCTGTGAAATGAACGACGAATAATTCGCAAACAGACAGCTCTTTACAAGGCGGTTGGCTTTACGGCGAATCGCCTTTTTTTATGCGCTGATCTATCGAGTTTTCAGTGTGGGCTTTAATCCACCCTAAGTGACTGCTGTTTTGGAGTCGCGGATCACAAATTTTTTGGCGTCTTCGTCTTTTGATTCTTCTATCCATTCGTCCAGATAACGGCGATGTTCTTCAAGTGTCTTTTCATATCCGGGAAGGGAGGCGAGGTTCTTCATTTCGCCGGGGTCTTTTTTCATGTCCACCAGCGATTCTCGCGGTGTTCCTGACTTGTAAAGACAATATTTGAACCTGTCGCTTCTGAGCATTCGGCCCGAGTGGTTCTCCGATACCACATAACGTCGCCAATTGCTGACTTGCTTTGCTTCGGCAATCCGGCGAAGGCTTTTGCCCATGAGTGTTTTTGGCGGCTGGATGCCCGCATAGTCGCACAAAGTCGGAAGGATATCGAGCCCGGTGGAGACGAAGTGCTCGCGGTCGACTCTTTTGGCGGGGATAGTCCCCTTGTATTTCATCAGAAACGGTACGCGTGCGGCTTCGTCGTAGAAGAAGGACTTCGATGCCAGGCGATGGCTGGCGTCCATGTTGCCGTGATCGCTGGTAAAGACGACCAGGGTATTCTCTTCCAGGCCGGCCTCTTCGAGGGCTTTGAGGATCCGGGCTATATGGGCGTCGACCTGTTCGGTCAATCGGCAATATATCCATCGATATATCTGCCATTGGCGCTGGTCGTAATCTCTGCGCATCGTAACAGCGGGCGTGACCGCATTTGGGTTGCAATTGCTTTCAACGGCCTCCGGTTCGTTGCTTT
>DAOVVQ010000310.1 GCA_030637065.1 Planctomycetota bacterium | reverse complement strand
GTTTGCCCTGCCCGCGAGGGGCATTGTAGCTGGCAAGGGCCCACGGAAGATAGATCGACTCAGGCAGTTTTTTATCGGGATAGATGAAAGCGAAAAGTTCCGCACAGTATTCGTATCCTGATGCGGCTATGTCATATAACTCGAACTGCTCGACATAAGCGGAAAACGCAAAAGCCGCCTCAAAGTCAAGAGGATTGACGCCTTTGGCTAACCGCATGTGCCTGGCGTGATCGGACGGAATTATCGATTCACCGGTTTGAGCGACAAGTTCGGTCAATTTGGCAAACGCCAGCTTGTTGTAGGGATTGGCCTGGTAAGCCATAAGCAGATACTGCAAGGAACCTTCGACGTTTGCAACTTCCGCTGACAACAGTGCCAGGTGCATCGAAAGCTCGGAAGCTATGGCAGTATTTTTCGCACCCGCACGCTTTAAGAGCATTGTCAGCAGCGACTCACGCCCCTGGCGCGAATCCTGGTTGCCAAGAAGAAAACGTATAGCTTTGTGACTGATCTCGAGATCGCTGTTTTCCGTAACATACCGATCGAATATGAAGTACACCAACTGGTTGTACTGCCTGTCCGTAAACTGCGAAGCGACAGTGAGCAGATCCGGGTAAACGTATTCGGGACGATCGTCAAGCTGAGTGGCGGCGTAGAGCAGGATCAGGGCCTGCTTGGCATGATCGCCGCTCAACTGGTCGGCGGGGCCGATATCGCCGGCTATCTTGTGGAATGTCTGCGCTGTCACGGGTGAAAACACTTCCAGCGCGGGCCCGAGACCCTGAGCCGGTCGCGGCGCAAGGGCACAAAGAAGCATGACTGAAAAAATAAGTACGAACCGATCCCTGGCCATTAAGGCCCTCCGAAAACTTTCATAAAATAACCTCCCTGTCATATCGTTACCAGGCCCGGGCAATATTACCTGCTGTGATAGCTAAAGCTCACAACTTGAGGATTTACAAGTCTCTTGTACTCGGACATCGCCATACGGATAGCCTGCTGATGCGTGCCGCCCTGAAAAACGATCTCTTCATCCGCTTCAAGAGTATCGTCAAGCAACGTCGACAGACCGTACATAGACCCGAATGGGGGCTCGGCGCCGAGCGAGCAATCAGGAAAAAGCTTCGCCATCTCGCCTTCGTCGGCCAACTCGACACGCTCTGTGCCAAGCTGGCGTCTTAGGACGTCGAGGTCGACCTTGCAGCACGCCGGAAGAACACACATAATGTACTCCCCGTCAGCATCGACCACCACAGGCTTGGCGACCTGCATGCCGGGGACATGCTCCTCTGCCGCCATCTGCTGGGCGCTGAACGTCGGACGGTGTTGCGAGAGTTCGTACTTGGCCGAACTCCGCTCCAGGTAATCGATCACTTTCATGATACACCTCCGCAAAAAAACCGTTTAAGAGCCGCAAAAACGTTTAAGGGCCGCAAATTCCTCGGGATTTATTATATGGCCCACCGAAATACAAGTCAAACCCCGGTCCGCAATTTTGGCATCCTCCAGATAAATATTCGTAATAATCTACGTCAGAGAGCGGTAATTGTTCATTGCCCCCCTGCCCGTCCTCAGCCACCCTGTGCCCCCCTGCCGGTCACCAGCGAGAGCATCTGGCACCGCAGGAGCTTCGATGCCAGGAAATAGACGCCAGCAGAGACCGGAACCACCGCTACCAACCGCAAAACGTCGAACCAGCCGCTCTCAGGCATATTTCGCATCATACACAATACCAGCCCGCCCGCCAGCGACATTATCCCGGTAGCGACCACAGACTTGATAAATGTACGCCACAATCCGCTTATTGCCGCCGGGCCAAGGCGACGGCGAAGCACCAGAACCAGGATCACGACCTGGAGATAGGAGCAGATCGCGGTTGAAAGTGCAAGGCCGGCTGTGCCCATAAACCAGATCAAAGTCAGATTTAATATGAGATTAAGGCCCACCGCGAGCATCGCGCTTCGCATCGGCATTTTCGAGTCCTGCATCGCATAGAAGGTCCGCACGGCGATCTGCTGGGAAAAGAATCCGCAAAGCCCCACGGCATAGAACCAGAGCGTCCGCGATGTAAGTGCCGTCGCCTCAGCGGTAAACTCGCCATGCTGGAATATCGCCGAGACCAGCGGACGGCCCACCAGCAGCAGCCCAGCGGTCGCGGGCAGGGCAACAAATATCGCGCCCCGCAGGCCGCGGCTAACGGTTCTCGCCAGCGAGTCAAAATCCTTTCGGGCGGCATCGGCGCTCATCACCGGGAAGATCGCCGTCGCCAGCGATATCCCCAACACGCCCAGCGGCAACTGGTAGAGACGCTGGGAATAATAAAGCTGCGAAACCGAGCCCTCCCAGACGGGGTACCTGATCTGTCTGCCAAACCACAGGAAGAACTCGCCCTTTTCCGCCGAGCCCGACAGGCAGCGGGCGATGACGTCATCGGCGAGAGTATTGATCTGCGTAACCGTCAGGCCTATTATCATCGGGCCCATCATGATAATGATCTTGCGAAAGGCCTCGGAGCGAATATCCCACATCGGGCGGATCGAGACGCCGCAGGCCTTTAGCGGGCCAAGCTGCATTGCGAACTGAACGACGCCGGCGACGAGAACGCCAACGGCTGCGACGTAGACCTGGCTGCGAGGCGGCATACCGAGGACCCAGGCGCTTATGCAAAATGATGCAATTATGAAGACGTTCAGCACGATCGGCGCCGCAGCCGGGGTAGCAAAGTGGAGATGGGAATTCAGGATGCCGCCTAAGATCGCAATGACGCAGATGATCACCATATAGGGCAGCATGATCCCGGTCAAAGACAGCATCAGTCGCGTGCTCGGGTGTTTGGCGAAGAGGCCGTAATAGGCCCAGATGCCCGCCAGGGACAACAGTACCACCACTGCCAGGATGACGAATACCACGGTGACAACGGTGCAGGCCAGGCGGTCGGCCCCCTTGCGATCGCCGGCGAGCTCCTCGCTGTATACCGGGATGAAAGACGCCGACGCCGCCCCCTCGCCGAAGATGCGGCGGGCGAGATTGGGGATCTTAAAGGCGATCACCCAGGCGTCCATCAGACCGGCGGCACCTAAGAAGTGCGAATAGGCCATATCGCGCAGCAGGCCAAGCACCCGGCTAAAGGCCGTCAAAGAAGCAATCTGCCGAAATCCCTTTACCATACAGACAATCCCTTATCGCACTAATAGTCGTTAGTATTCAGTATCCAGTCTTTAGTTGCTGTGGTGAACCATCCACCTCATTACATTCGGTGGCTGCCACACGTCGCACTAAAAAAACCATTCTTAGCGTCTAAATCCGCGATTTCTCAGCCTAAATCCTGCATTGCGACTGCGACTACGGCTGCGAAGACGGCTTTTGCCCCAGCGGCCTTGAGCGTTTTGGCACACTCGTTGAGCGTGGCGCCGCTGGTGGTTATATCATCGACCAGACAGAGCCGCTTTCCTGAATAATTGTGCCCTTTTCGAACTGCAAACGCGTTTTTGACGTTGGTTCGGCGTTTGGAGGGGCTCAGATTCCACTGCCTGTCGGTGTGGCGGATGCGAACCAAGTCAGTATTGAGGGGGGCGGAGGCGGCTGGAGGGCTGGGGGGCCCCTGCCCGGCCTTGAGGCGGCGGCTGATGAGCAGCGACTGGTTGTAGCCGCGCTCGATGCGGCGGCGCCAGTGCAGCGGGACGGGCACGATATAGTCGATCGACCCGGCGAAGGAGCTGCCCTGGAGTGCCGAATTGGCCATCGCCGCGAGCCGGTCGTCAAATTCCATCCGGTCGTGGAACTTAAACGCGAGAATCATATCCCGCAGCACGCCGTCATAAACGCCGCCGCGGGCGATGCCGTCATAGTGCAGGTCGAGGTGCTCGCAATTGCCGCAGCCGCGACCGATCAGGCCGTAAACGCTCGCATCACGCCCGCAACGCTTGCAGTAATCACCGCCGACACAGCCTAAAAGCTCGTCCCAACAGCCCCGACAAAGCCGCTGATCGCTCTGACCGATATGCAACTGACAAACATCACAAACCGCAGGCCAAAGCAAATGATTAAACCCCCGAACCGCGCTGCCGCAGACAGCCCGAACACCCCCAAAAAAATCTATAAACCTCGACTCAACCACAAAAACAATTATACCCGCCAAGAAACCCAATGTAAGAACAAAATAGTTTTTCAGTGTGGGCCAGGGCCTACCCTCTCGCCGGGCTTGCGGGGCACAAGCGATGGGGCAATGACCATGCACTTACAGCCGG
>DAOVVQ010000143.1 GCA_030637065.1 Planctomycetota bacterium | reverse complement strand
TTGGCGGTTACCGAACGGCAGTGGGACAAGGCGCTCCAGACGGCCAGGCAGATCACAGGCGATTTTCCGAACACCCGAATGGCCAGGGAGATCCGCGGCAAGCTGGATATCCTCCAGGAAAGGGCCCGCAAGGGAACTACCGGGAACAAGTGACATCCGAAAACAGCACAACGATATACATCTCGGATATGGACGGGACACTGCTGCGCAATGACGGGACGATCTCGGCTTTTGCCCGGCAAAAACTCACCGACCTGCTCGATGCCGGCGTCAATATCACTATAGCCAGCGCACGAAGCGCCGTCTCTATAAGGCAGATACTCGCGGGCATACCCTTCCGGCTGCCGGTGATAGAAATAAACGGGGCCTTCGTAACCGACTTCACTACAGGCGAGCACCTGATCATAAACGAAATGAGCAAGCCTATACTGCAAGAGGTTTTCTCAGCTATAAAAGATCACCGCAATCTACCATTCGTCACCGCCTTCGACGGCAAACAGGACCGGCTCTATTACGAGAGAATAACAAGCGAAGGAATGCAGTTGTATCACGACGACCGCAAACTAAACAAGGACACAAGACTGACCCGGATCGCCGACATTGAAGGCGCCTTCGCAGGCCACATAGTAGGCTTTACGGTAATAAACACCTATGAGAAGGTAAAACCGTTGGCGGATCAGTTAAAGGCAAGCCTCGCCAGCCGCCTCGAGACCCACTTCTTCGAGAACCCATACTCACCCGGCTGGTGGTGGCTGACCATCCACGACAAACAGGCCTGCAAGTCGATAGCCATGAAAGAGGTAGTAGACTATGCAGGCTTCAAACTGGAAAACCTCGTAGTATTCGGAGACAACCTAAACGACGTAAAAATGTTCAAAGCAGCAGCAAGATCGATAGCAGTACAAAACGCCTCGGACGAAATAAAATCACACGCAACAGAGATAATAGGCCCAAACGAGGAAGACAGCGTAATAAAATACATAGAAAAAGACGCAGGACTCTAACAGGAGCGGCACCTGTAGGATGGGTAACTTGTTACCCATGCGGTTAACTAAACCCTAATATCTAAATACTAAACAATGTCAAAATCCAAATGGCAAAATACAAAACAAAATAATAGCCACTTCCCTTGGCCCCGCTTAAATCTTGCGGAACTTTCGGAGGTTCTCTATTAGTCGTTGCATGTCGTCTGGCAGGGGCGCTTCGAATTCCATTCTTTCGTCTGACTCTGGGTGGGCTATTTCGATCTTCCAGGCGTGCAGCGCGACGCGGGCCATTAGCGGCTCTTCTACCGCGGGCTCTCTGTCCTCGATCTGCCAGGGGTAAACGACCTTGCCGCCGTACATATCGTCGGCTACGATCGGATGCTTGATATGATTTACGTGGACCCTCAACTGATGGGTCCTGCCCGTCTTTGGCGAGAGTTTCAGGACGGCATAGCCGCGAAACTCCTCTAAGACCTCGTAGAACGTTATCGAATCTTTGCCGGTCTCGGGGCGAATTGCATATTTTTCGCGCACCCTCGGATGCACACCCAGCGGCTGATTGATACAGTCCGCTGTAAGCTCCGGCACACCGTGAACGACAGCGAGATAGGTCTTCTTGGTCTTGCGCTCGAAGAACTGCCGCGATATCTTCCAATGGGCCGTATCCGTCTTGGTAACGATCATCACGCCGGTGGTATTTTTGTCGAGCCGGTGGACGATGCCGGGCCGAAAGTCGCCGCCCGCCGTCGAAAGCTGATCGGCATGCTGATTGGCATAATAGACCAGCCCGTTGACCAGCGTGCCGTGCGTATGGGCGCGGGCGGGATGGACGATGAGATTCGCCTGCTTATTGATGACGATGATATGCTCGTCCTCGAAGATCACGTTGATGGGTATATCTTCCGGGATAAGCTCGCGAACCGGTTTGGGCGGCAGGACCAGATCGATCTCGTCGCCGGAATTGAGCTTATGGCCCGGCTTGGCGGGACGACCGTTGACATTGACGCCCTGCTCCTTGATGAGTTTTTGCAGGCGTGTCCGGCTGAAATTGCTGAACCTGCCGCCGAGATATTTATCAAGCCGCCGAAACTTAAGATTAGTGCCCACATGGAACCGTACGGGCCGGTCCTCAATCTCAGCGCCCTCTTCCTCGATATCGCCATCTGAGTCCTCAACCGCCCCATCGCCCGGTTCCTCAAGCTCATCGCGGACCGTCCCCTCACCCTGGGGCTCATCGGCAGGGTCAAACTCAGAATTTCGGCCGGTCTCCTGTGCCATTATCGCATGTACGCCGAACTAATTGCTATCGGGCTTGTCAGTAGCGTCCGGGGCCGCCGGCTGGGGCGATTCGGGCGCCTCAGCGGGAGCAGGCTCAGTCGCATCAGGCACCGAAGGCGGCGCCGTATCAGGAGCCGCGGGTGCAAAAGGAATAACCTGGCTGCCTGGTGCGCCCGTCGGTATTTGGCCCTCAATCCCCGGGATAGACATTTCAGGGGCCTTGGGTGCGTCGACAAACACGAACCTTGCCGCCTTGTCCGCCAGGGTCTCAAGCCGCAGTCTGGCCTGTGCCGCTGGGATCGTCCCCTTAAACTCACGTGTTGCCAAAATCATCCGATAAACACCGGCAGCTTCGGTAAAATCGCCAACCTCTTCGGCACAAAGCCCCAGCCCGAACTGCGCCATTGCGATGAAAATAGCCCCTTCCGGCTTGCCCTCAGCCTTTAGTATGGCCTGCTCGTATGCGGTTTTTGCCTGCTCGATGCGGTTTTTCAAGACGTCAGGGTTCACGATGCCCGCCTTATAATGCAGATCGGTCCTGAGCGTCTCACCCCGTTTGATGAGCGCAAGGGCGGCCACCTGCCAGGTTTTCGCTCCGTCAGCCACTTTTTTCATCGAATCGGCAAGCAGCAGCATCGAATTTGACAACTGAGTATCCTGCAGCCGGCCCTGGATCGCAAGGACCTTGTTCTGTCCGAGACGTTCGATCACCTGCGTGCTCTGGGCCTTTTCCTGTGTCTCTGCGGCGACTCGCATACGGGTAAAAGTCGGCCACGTAACCAGAGCGGCGATAATGAGCACCACTCCAATAATGGGCATAACGTTTTCATGGATGAGCTTCGGGGCATTACTGATGAACTGTGCCAGTTCATTCGTTTTTAAGTCATGTCGATGTTCAGCGTCCATTACATACCTCTTTAACCGGTTATATTAGAATTGCCAATTGACAATCCGTTACATTGTATGGTACATAGTAAGTTCTACTCTGATAATAGTCAATGGAAAATAAGTCAATGGAAAATACTCGATAAAAGCTGAAAAACTCATGTTCAATATCTCTCAAACAGTCCGGAGAAGGACGATCCTGTTAAAATCAGCCGTTAAAAGCGTTTTTTGGGTTTTTCTGGCTGGGGTGGTTTTTAATTGTACGCTGGCCTCTGGGGCGATTGACCCGGAGAGGTACATCACGGTCGATGAGATCCGCCCGGGAGCGAAGGCATGGTGCCTGACGGTGCTTGAGGGCACAAAAGTGGAAAAATTCGACCTGAAAGTTCTCAGCGTCATCCGCGACAGCCAACCGGGCAGGGACGCGATACTGGTTGTCGGCCTCGATGAGCGATTCAAGGCGATCGGCCCCACAAAAGGCTGTAGCGGCTCGCCGGTCTATATCGACGGCAGGATAGCCGGAGCGCTGGCGGCAAGCTGGAGTTTCGCCAAGGACCCGCTCTACCTCGTGACACCGATAGAAGACATGCTCAAAGTCGGCACCGCGCAGGAATCGGCCTCGGCATCGGCTAACGGCTTTACCCTGCCGTCTAAGCCCTCTCGGGCCTCGGCGACGGACTTTTCCATGCCGATCCGCCTCGACAAGATGGGCGGCTACCATACCAGCGGCAACACCCCGCCCGCCAACAGCATGAATCAACAGCTTCCTCTGGCGGTTTCGTTCCCCAATCACGTATGCAATGACCTTGCAGGCCTGTTCGAGCCGATGGGGCTCGTTCCGGTCGCTGCGATTACCGCTGGTACCACAGAGGCAGGCGATTTCGAGCCCGGAGGCGTGCTGACCGTCCCGCTGGTTAGCGGTGATATTTCGATGGCTGTTACCGGCACCGTAACGGAGGTCGTTGGCGATAAGGTCTACGGTTTCGGTCACAGCTTCTTAGGCTACGGGGCGGTGGACCTGCCCATGGCCACGGGCCGTATTCATACCGTGGTCTCGAACATGCTAAGCTCGTTTAAGCTCGGTTCGCCGGGGCCGATCACCGGCGCCCTCCGCGCCGATGAGGCGGAAGGAATATTCGGACGGGTAGGCGCTGTGGCCAAAACGATCCCACTGAAGATAACGGTCGACCGTTTCAACGATACCCAGCAGAGGTCTTTCGACTGCCAACTGGCGGTCAATCGTTTTTACACCCCGATACTTCTTCAGGCCGCTGTGATGGGAGCCGGCCTGATGCGGGGCCCGCTGCCTTCCGAGCATTCGGTAAAGTATACCGCCGAGATAGCAGTCAAGGACCACGGCGTGATCAGGCTTGACAATGTCTCTTCCGGCAAGAGCGTCATGGAATTTGGCGGCGAAGCGATCAGCGTGGTGAGCTTGTTGATGAACAACTCCTTCGAACATGCCGAGATCACTTCGTTTGATTTTCACATGGAGATCGGCCCCGAGAGCCTGGCAGCCGTCATAGATCGCGTCGAGCTTTCGCATTCTGTGGTCAAGGCCGGCCAGACGGTCGATGTCTCGGTTCTGCTGCGGTCATGGCTTTCGAGTAAGACGATGCAGCACGTCAGTCTGACTATCCCCGGCGACCTTGCGCCCGGCAAATACCGGATCACCATTGCCGGCGGGGACGGATATGAAAAATATCTGCGGAAAGTCGCCCCTTACAACTACATGGCTGAGGACCTCGATTCGCTCTTTGGGGCATTGAAGAATATCCTTGCGGTTCGTCGCGATCGGCTTTACCTGACAATGACGCTGCCTCCGGGCGGAATAACGATGCGTCGAAGCGAACTTCCGCACCTGCCGGCGACCAAGGCGTTGCTCATGCAGGACGCGAAAAGAACCACGACGGCGACGCCCTATCAGCACTGGATCGAAAAAGAGGTTTACTCGCCATACATCATCGGCGGCGAGAAGACTGTCGAAATTACGGTAGAAGAATAATTTGCAAAAGGATCATTTAATGAGAAGATTTCATACATGGCAGGTTTCAGTCGTCATTTGCGTCGGTTTCATCGTGAGCGGTATTTGTTTTGGCGTCACCAGCCGGATCACGCGGCATTCGACCGCGTCGGAACTGCTAAAGGGCGAAACGAAAAACATAGTCGTCGATTCCGAGGGAACCATAAAGCTCGGGCGTGCGGCCGATGAGATCGAGCTGGACTCGCTCGTCGACAAGGTGTGGATCATAAACTCGATCGTTGTCGCTTCGGATTCGACCGTCTACGTCGGGACCAGCCCCAACGCCGACATCATTAAGTACACCGATGGCGAAGCGGAAAAGATATATCCCGTCGAGGCCGACGAGCCGACCGAAGAATCGACCGACGAATCGGTCAACGACGATGATGATGATGAAGGCGATGATGACGCAGAAGATGACGATGATGGCGATGAAGACGAAGATGAAGAAGTTGCCGATCCTAATGCGGACGAAACTTACGATTTCAGCAACGAACATGTTTTTGCGATGGCCCTGGATGCCGGCGGCAGGCTGCTGGCGGGTATCAGCGGGCAGGATTGTCGCCTTGTGCGTTTTGACGACGACGGTGTCAAGACTATATTCGAGCCAGCCGACGCGAAATACATCCTTGCCATAACGCTTGACGAACTTGGCAACATCTATCTCGGCACGGGACCCGAGGGCAGGATTTACCGCCTCAGCCCGTTCGGACAGAACCCCAGGCAGATATACGACAGCAGGGACAAAAACATCCTGTCGCTCGCGGTGGACACAAGCGGTTATGTCTACGCCGGCGGCGACGAGCGAGGCCTGATCTACAAGATCGATCAGACTGACAAGACGGCGGTCGTCCTTTTCGACAGCGAACAGTCCGAGATTACCGCCTTGCTCATCGACGATGAGGGCAATTTGTACGCAAGCGCCACTTCGGCAAAGGCGGTCGGCGGATCGCGCGACTTTAGCTCAATCTCAGCCGCTGTCGGCGGCGGCAGGCCCGATGGCGGGTCAAAACAGACTTCCGAAAACAAGGCCGGCGGCAGTCCTATCAGCCTGAAGATCGCCAACACGGCTGCGGCCAACGGCGGCGATAAATCCAGCGGCGATTCGCCTGCCAAAAGAGCGGCGATGCCAAAGTCCGCCGGGCACATATACAAGATCAGCCCGGAAGGATTCGTCACCGATATATTCAGCGAGATGGCCGTGTTCTTCGCGATGGCCGAGCAGGACGACCAACTGCTCCTTGGCACCGGCAACAAGGCCCGGCTTTACGCCGTCGACCCGGAAACGGAAAACAAGGCCGTCGCGTATGACGACGAGCAATCGTCGCAGATAACGGCTGTCGCGGTCGCCGGCGATATCGCATGGCTCGGCTGTGCCAACCCGCCGAAGCTGATAAAGTTGTCGCGATCCTTCGCGCCGAAGGGCAGTTACATCTCCGACCTGATCGACGCCGGCCAGCCGGCAAAATGGGGCAAGCTGCAAATCGACGCCGACATTGGGACGGGGACGAAGGTACTGCTTGCATCCAGAAGTGGAAATGTCAAGGACCCCAACGACCCGACCTTTTCGGCGTGGACAAAGGCCGTAGAGGTCACAAGGGCCACCCAGCTTACCTGCCCCCTGGGGCGGTACTGCCAGTACAAGTTGACCCTCAGAGCCGACACTGGCCCGCTCGGCGCATCTTCGCCGGTCATCAGAGAAATCGCCGTCGCCCATATCGTCCCGAATCTCCAGCCGAAGGTGACATCCGTAAAAGCTGCCCGGCAAACAAGCCAGCAGAAACCCGGACTGTTCCAGGTCAGCTTTGCCGCCACTGACGACAATAAGGACAAGCTCATCTATGAGATCGAGTTCAGGAAGATCGGTCGGGCCAACTGGATCGGGCTCAAGGACAAGCTGGCTGTGACGAAATACGAATGGGAAAGCAAAACCGTCGAGGACGGCAGGTATGAGATCAGGGTAACGGCAAGCGACGAGAGAAGCAATACCACCGCGACGAAACTGGCGGGCTCACGGATCAGCGACCCTGTCGTTGTGGATAATACGCCGCCGGCAATCGTCGATCCCAGGGTCAAGATCCGCAATAGTAAGGCAACCCTGAAATTTAAGCTGACCGACGAGTTCAGCGCCATAGGAAGCGTCAGCTATACCGTAGACAGCAACACCGATTGGATATCGACGCTGCCGGAGGATATGATCTACGACACGACGGACGAGGCGTTCGTTATAGTGATCGACGATATGGAAGACGGCTCGCACGTCCTGGCGGTAAAATTCAGCGACGCCGTAGCAAACACCGCATACAAAACGTTCGACATCGAGATTAAGTAGCCTTTGTTATTTCTCCATGACCTTCAATTCCTTCATGGTAAGAATAAAAAGATTCACCATGAAGGAATTGAAGCTATTGAAGTAAAAAAACTGGCTACAAATCTCATCTGCCTCAAAATCAGTTGCCCATACTTCCAGCAGTATTAAAACATTTTCTTGATAAATCCGTGCAATCCGTGGTTCAAAAAACCCGTCAAAAAAACCGTACCAATCTCATTGCAGCGTCTCATAACACAAATTCGCTATCGACACGAATTGGTCGGCACTTAGCTCTTCCGGCCTGCTGTGCGGATCGACGAAGGCCCGCTCGAATATCTCGTGCCAGTTGCCGATCTTCTCAAGGCGTCCCGTGACAAATTTGGCCGAGGCCTGGAGCATCTTCCTTCGGTGTCCCATGAACAGATTGACCGTCTCCCTGAACAGCCCGAGGTTGTGTATCTTCTCGATCTTCTTCGCCTCGCGAGTGAACCTTACCATCATCGAATCGACCTGCGGCCTGGGCCAAAAGACGCTCGGCTTTAGCTTCCGCATGACAGTCGCATGTCCCGTCGCAGCCATAAGAATACTGATAGCGCCGTATTCCTTAGTGGACGGCGAGGCGATCATCCGCTCGGCAACCTCTTTTTGCACGGTCACACACATACAGTCGGCTACAATACCATTGTCGCCGCCGATGATAAGGTTCATCATGACCGGAGCGGCAACGTTATAAGGCAGATTGGCCACGAGCAGCATCCTTCCCCCCAGCCGGGCGATGGCCTCTCGCACCGCCTCGACCACACTCTCGCAGAGGGTGCTCTTGCTGGCAAGAATGTCGGTGTTGACGATCCGGACGTTTTCATATTTTTTCAGTTGTGTCGTTGCGATCTGGAAAAGGGTCCTGTCGATCTCGACCGATATCACCTGCCCGCCCGATTGAGCGAGCCCCTCGGTAAACGAACCCGTCCCGGTGCCAATCTCCAGAACGACATCCCTGCGGTCAATGTGAGCGGCACCGATGAGCAGCCGCATGAGGTTCAGGTCGATCAGGAAATTCTGCCCCAAACGCTTGTTAGGCTCGGTGCCCGCCCCCGCCAGAAGGCGTTCGATCTGTTGTTTAGTTTGCATTGGCTTTTACCTGTGCATTTTGCAGTCGCTTTGTTTTGACCATCTCGATCGCCATGCGTATCGCCGCCTTCATACTCTCGCAACTGGCAAGGCCCTTACCCGCAATGTCAAAGGCCGTCCCGTGCGAAGGCGAGGTGCGAATGATCGGTATGCCAAGCGTAACGTTGACCGCGCTGTCAAACGCGAGCAGCTTGACGGGTATCAGCCCCTGGTCGTGGTACATTGCGACAACACCGTCGAATTCGCCCTTCGCCGCCCTGCAAAAGAGCGTGTCAGCCGGATACGGACCGTGGCAGTTGATCCCCACTTCCTGTGCTAATAGGATCGCGGGACTGATTATGCGTTTTTCCTCGTCGCCGAACAGGCCGTCCTCACCGGCATGGGGGTTCAGCCCCGCAACGGCAATGCTCGGTTTCTTTATGCCGAAATACTCCTTCAACGCCATGTCCAGCAGATCGATGGGCTCAAAAACACAGCCGATAGTAAACCTGTGGCGAATTTCAACCAGAGCCTCGTGGATCGTTGCCAGCGCAACCTTCAGATCCCCGGCGACAAACATCATCACCTTGCGGGGCGAACGGCATCGCTCCGCCAACAACTCGGTATGACCGGGCCAATCGGCCCCGGCAAGCGTCCACCCGGCCTTACTTATCGGCGCCGTCACCACCGCGTCGATAATACCGTCCTGTGCAGCGGCAATTGCATCTATGCAGAACCGAAGCGAGGCCTCGCCGGCGATCTTATCGGGTTTGTGGATCCAGGCTGGAACTGAGTATTCGTCGTAATCGGCAACAACTACATTCCGCGGATAATCCCGACTGATCTTCTCATGCTGATGCCGGATCCAATAACGCTCGATCTCAGCGGCGTCAGCGGCATACTCAAGCTGCTCGTCCATACCAAAAATGACAAACTTCGCCTCACGCCGCAACATCGGATCCGAAAGAGCCTTGACGATCACCTCCGGCCCGATACCACCGCAATCACCCATGGTGACGCCGATCACTATCTTATCGTCCCGCAAACCACCAACAGATCGTTTCCCATTCTTTGACGGCATTGCTATCGCGGCCCCTTCTCAGTCAAACGCACAAAGACCCTGTTCCTGTAAACCGCCCCGTCTTCACCGATACTGTCAAACATAAACAGTTCCATTTCACCGTTTACAAACACACCCTCTTTCTT
>DAOVVQ010000089.1 GCA_030637065.1 Planctomycetota bacterium | reverse complement strand
TAGTGACGGCCGGATCGCCGATGCCGAACAGATAGTGGTCGGCAAAGACGCGTTGATCTTTAACTGCGTGGGAAATTCGCCGCGGAATATTGCGATAACCGCCATGCAGGCCACGCGGTCTTATGAGAATCCGCAGGAGGTCAGCGTTTTCGCGACGATAGCCAATTACGGCAGCGAGCAGGTAACCGGCGATATTCAACTGAGCGTAAACGGCAATGTTCGCGCTGTGCGGTCGGTAACGATCGAGCCTATGACCGGCGAGACTGCATCGGAAGCGGCAAGGCCGGGCAGGGTGTCGATCGATTTTTCGCTGTCGCAGCCGGCTGAGGCGGTGATCGAAGTCAGGCAGCTTAAGCCGGATTTCCTGGCCGGCGACGATGCGGCATGGGCGATCATTCCGCCGCCTAAGCAGCTTTCGGTGCTGCTGGTTAGCCGCGGCAATGCGGTGCTGAAATCCGCTCTACAGGCCTGCCCGCTTGCCAGCCTGGATGTCCTGTCGCCGGGTCAGTTCGATTCGGAGGACGATTCCGCCGCCACAACCCAAACCGGCTACGATGTGATCGTGCTGGACGATTATATGCCAAATGAGCTTGCAAGAGGGCGGTACCTGGTCTTCGGGGCGGTTCCGGACGGTATAGACGTCTCGGTAACCGGTGAGCTTGAAAACCAGATCATTGCCGACTGGCGTCCGCGACACCCGGTGCTGCAATATGTCAATCTCAATAATCTTTTCGCGGCGAAATGTTCCGAGATGTCTGTGCCGCGCGATGCGCAGGTCCTCGCTGAATTCAACGAAGGGCCCGCTCTCGTACTGCTTCGGCGAAAGGGCAGTGTTTTTCTGCTTGCCGGGTTCGATATTCTCGATACGAACTGGCCGTTCGAGCCGGGTTTTATTCTGTTCTGCTACAACGCCACAGCTTTTCTTGGCACCCAGGCGGGGCAGGACCAGGAGACCGAACTTCGTGTCGGCGAGCCGATAATCATCGACGGGCTAACGCCGGAGACGGTTGCAACTATCAGCGGTCCTGGCTTTACCGACGAGGTCATCGGTGCTACCGCCTCGGGTTCGATCCGTTTTCCGTCGATCGAGACCGTTGGTGTATACAGTGTAAATATCCCCGACCGCAGACTAAGGCTCTTCGCCGCCAACCTGCTCGACTCTAAGGAAAGTAATATCATGCCGCATCGCGAGATCGTGCTTTCCGGCGAACCGATAAAGGCCCAGGACAGTCCCGTCGGTCGCGGGAATGTACCGTTGTGGCCGTTTCTGGTGTTGTTTGCCCTGGTGATTGCCTTTTTGGAGTGGTTAATCTATAATTCAAAGGTTCGATTATGAAACAGGATCGCTTTCTATTACAGAGGTTTGAAATGTTACGATTTGGGCTGTTGTTGCTGCTGGCGGCTGCGCTTCTGGTCCCCGGTCAGGCAGCGTTTGGCAAGCCGGAATTCAATGTCGATGCCTTTTTCGGATGGGATGGATGCTATCGCCCGATGGAATGGACGCCGGTGGAGATCGGCATCAACAGCAACCTTGCGGAGCCTTTTGCAGGGGCGGTTACGCTCTCAGCCGAGCAGGATGGGCTCAATGTTCTTAACATCTCGCATAAGTTCGTTTTAACGCCGGATGTCCCTTTGCATGTGCCGCTGGTAACGAAGCTGGCCTTTGCCGCGAGCAGTTGCAATGTGCGGATCGCGAACCAGCAGGGTCGAACACAATGGCGACATGACTTCGAGTTGTGGGACTATTCCAACAAAAAGAATCCCTTGACCCCGGTGACCGAAAATGATCTGCTGATCGGGGTTGTGGGCCTCCAGAGGTTTGGCCTGGTTACTCTGGCCGAGCAAACCGCGTGTGTCTCGAACCGCCAATCCGGAAAGGTTTATATAAAAGAGAAACTTGCCCGGATGGTCCCCTGGGACTGGACGGGTTTTGCGTCGCTGGATTTATTGATCCTTTATGACCCCGACTGGGACCGCCTCAACGCCCATCAGGCCGGCGCCATTGTCAACTGGGTTTCCAACGGCGGCAAGTTGCTGGTGATACTCGGCAGTCACCCGCTTACGGCCAACCACCGGCTGGCGCAGTTTCTTCCTTTTCGCATCGGTGAGGCAAAGGAGATTGCCATCGGCATCAGGGCGCTCAGGGGCCTGAAACTAAAGCCTTCCGAGCCCGAACCAGCCGTTTGCTGGCCTCTCGAGGCAAAAGATGACAGCCACTGCTATCGGATGGAGAGTGAAAGCGACGGTCAGTGCCTCTTTGGAACCGGGTATGCTGGCTTCGGCAGGGTTGGTGTTCTGGCGTTTGACCCGGCTTCGCTGTCAGCCGGTCACCGGGCCGATTCGGCTGGCTTCTGGGTCAACATTTGCGCCAAGGTCCTGCAGGACAGGCAAAACCCCGCAAGGCCGCTACGAAAGTCGAATGCCGGAAAGGCAAGACGGTCGAATACCGGAATCGTAGGCCTGCCCGGCAGGACAGCACAGGGGCTGTCGGGTCCCAATCGTAACGTCGTGCTCGTAGGGGACGTCGATACAAAAGAGGATCCAGGCTACAGAAGCTATCAATACGAGGTCGGTCGGGCCCAACTGGCGAGTAACGCGATCATGGAATATCTCTACGATATCGCCGAGATGCGCCCGCTGAGCATCTGGTGGGTGATCCTGCTGTTGGCGCTGTTGGCGGCACTGCTCGGGCCGGTGGATTATATCATACTGAAACGCAGGGGCCGGCTGCCGCTTACGTGGCTGACGTGTACGGGCTGGATAGTCATGTTCTCGGTCGGGGCCTATTACGGTGTTCAGCACCTGCGGAGTGGAAAGATGCAGTTTCGGGCCGTCTCTGTTCATGACGGGATCCAGGATTCGGATTTCGCCTGGTCGACTACCTATTCGGGCCTGTTTGCCCCCTCCAGCGACGACTACGATCTTACGGGCTTGGGCGAAGGGCAATGGTGGTCCGCCGCTGCACCGGTCGAGACCCACCTCTACGGCTATCGCCAGCAAAGCGGGACAAGAAATATTTACTGCTATCAACATGACGGGGCCAACACGCCGTATTCCGTGCCGGTTAATATCTGGACTATGCAGTGTCTGCTGACCGAGTCTGCCGCTGAAAAGGTTCCCATAGAAGCTGTCGTCCGTCGCAGCGGCAATGAAGCTTCGGTTGAGATCGTAAACAGGTCGGGCTATCCCATTAAGAACGGCTATGTTTTTTTCAAGGGCGACCGCTCTCTGGAGTTCGCTGCCGTCGGGCCCGGCGAGAGAGAGGAATTCTCGGGTGCTCTGGCTTCCGGCCGAAAATGGGACGGGAATATCAAAGATGTTTACATGGTCTCCCGCAATACAACCGGGTATCAATCGCGGTTTGATAACGATACGGCGTTTTCGGCCCAGGGGTGCATGCAGCGCACCGAGATCATAAAAAATTACCTTGCCCATGGCGCCGCGGTAGTCTGTGTCGAGTTCGACGATGCACCGACAAGTTTCGGTGTTAAGGACCGCCCCTGCGATTACAGCCATATTCAATTAGTGCGACTTGTTGTTTTCCCCGAACAAAAGGAGGAACTATAAAATGATCGAAATTAAAGGACTTGGTAAGAATTACGGCAGCCTGGCGGCTTTGGCCGATCTGGACCTTAAGATCGAACAGGGCGACATCTTCGGTTTCATCGGCCCCAACGGCGCCGGCAAGACCACTACGATGCGGATATTGGCTACGCTTTTGGAGCCGACCTTCGGAACGGCGGCGATCGACGGGCTGGATGTGACGAAACACGGCAAGAAAGTCCGGCGGATGGTCGGCTATATGCCGGATTTCATGGGGGTTTACGACGATCTGAAAGTTTTCGAATACCTCGAATTTTTTGCCGCTGCGTTCGGGATAGAACGCAACAGGAGAAAGGCGATCGTCGAAGGTGTGCTCGAACTGACCGATTTGCAGTCCAAACGTGCCTTTGCCGTCGACAGCCTCAGCCGCGGTATGCAGCAGCGACTCGGGCTGGCACGGGTGCTTATTCATGATCCGAAGGTGCTGATCCTCGACGAGCCGGCCAGCGGGCTTGATCCGCGAGCCAGGATAGAGGTCCGCGAACTGCTGCGGGAGCTTAAGCGAATGGGCAAGACTATAATGATCTCCAGCCACATCCTCAGCGAATTGGAGGAGATATGCGACCACGTCGGCATTATCGAGCACGGCCACCTGGTCTTTAGCGGGACGATGGAGCAGATCCATCAGCGTATGGGCATACAAAACGAGATGCAGGTGCAGGTGGGCGAGTCGCAGCGGGATAAGGCGATAGAGTTGCTCTCGGCGTTGCCGCAGATCACCGATGTCAAGGTTGAGGGCTCTTGCATCAGGGCGGTCCTTCTGGACGGCGAGAGTTACGACGGTCTTATCGCCCGCACTCTTGTCAGTGGCGGCGTGGATTTGATCATGCTAAAGCCCGAGGAGGTAAAGCTCGACGACGCGTTCCTGAAACTGACCAGGGGTATCGTACATTAACAGGCGGCCCGAACCCGACAGCCGCTTTACACGAATAAGATCAAGAGAGGCGATCAATGGCAATGGCACTGACAGGCTGGCTCAGCAAAACCGCCAATCCTCTCTGGTGGTTAGGGCCCATCTTCGATAAAGAGTTGCGGGTCATGAGCCGCAGGCGGCGATACTACGTCTTCAGGTCCGCCTACCTGCTGATCTTAACGGCACTGGTTGCTGTGGCATGGAGCACCGGTGTTATGAGTGGTTCGGGAAATTCGATAAGTTATAAGATCTCGCGCATGGGCGAGGTCGGCAAAAACATAATTCTTTCCATCACATGGTGTCAATTTCTTGTAGCCCAATTAGCTGCGGTGCTTATGCTCAGCGGCTCGATCAGCGACGAGATAAGACGCGGAACCCTTGACGTACTCTTAACTACGCCGATCAATAGCTTCCAGATCGTCGCAGGCAAACTGCTCGGCAGTACGATGCAATTGCTGCTGCTGCTGGCTGTCGCTTTGCCCGTGCTGATTGTTGTCCGCGTCTTCGGCTCGATGCCGTGGGACTATGTCGTCTCGTGCTTCTTTATCACGCTGACCGCCACACTACTCGCCGGTTCGCTGAGCATGTTTCTGTCGCTGAAGTTCCATCGGCCATATTCCGTCATCCTGATAATGCTGATGTTGCTTATGTTAAGCTACGGAGTGACAATGGTTTTTTGGTTTGGAGGCGTGGCGGGCTCGAGCCGGATCGTCGCCAGTATCATCGTGCTGACCAACCCTTTTGCAGCCGTGATGCAGGCAACTACCCTGACCTTTCCCGGCGCCGTCAAACCTGCCGGTTTCATTACCTGGCCCATGCATTGCACAGCCATACTTTGCCTGACCATGATAGTTATGTTCGCCGCGATGCTTTCGGTGCGGAGGCGGTCATGGACCAGACCCGTCGGAGGCACCGGCAAAAAGTGGAGACTGCTGCGTGCAATTCCGACAGTGATAATCGGTGTGCAAAGGAGACGCTCCGAAGTATATAAACCCATTCGGCGTGTTGAAGGTTCGGCAATGTTCTGGAAGGAACTTGGTAAGCCGCTGCGTTCTTCCATCAATTTGAACGTGGTTGTCTTCGTAATCTTGCTGGTCTGTTCAATCCCGCACTACTATCTGTTTTACCAGGCCATTGCCAGCAAGGGAAACTTCGGTGCGCTATACATGCTGTTTGCCTATTACGGATTGGCACTGATGCTGATAGCATCAGTTCGAACCTCGGCGATGGCGGCACTTAGCATCGCCAGAGAGAAGGAAGCACGCACCTGGCCGATTCTTCTGGGCACACCATTAACCGCCTGGCAAATTGTCCGCTCCAAGGCGATGGCGGTGTTATGGCGGAATCTACCGCTTTGGCTCATTCTGGTTGTTGACGCGGTGACTATGCGCTGCCTTACGATTTACATTCAATGGACAAGAAATGACTCAGGTTTCGAATGGCACCATTTTGCATATTCACTCATTTCTCTTGCATACTATGCCGGTTTAATTGCATTTGTCATTGGCACGGGCATGTATTTTAGTTGCCGGTTGAAATCCAGCACGGCGGCGGTGACAGCCGCACTCGGTTCATTGCTTGGCTTCTATATTCTCCAGCAAGTTGTTATGCTACCCGTCATTTATGGTTTGGGAGGTAAGGGCATGAGCTTTGTGAGCATAATGCTCTATCAGGCTTTATCCGCATCGATTAAGCTCGTTATCGGGTTATTATTGATCCGGCGGACTACGTCTCTTATTCGGCGGAGGGTCTTTTGAGGGTGTTTATGACTGCTGGTATATTCAGATTTTTTGGGCGTTACCTCAATCCAGCTCGGTGGACGGGCCCGATCTTCGATAAGGAGCTTCGCATCTCCAGCCGGAGAAAACGCAACTACTGGCTGAGGTTCGCATACCTTGCGGCAATGACCTGCTTTGTGGTCCTCGTTTGGAACGCAACGGTCACGCTCACCGGAACAAGCGTATACCAGGTCTCGCGAATGTCACAGGCGGGCGTGGCGATCGTCGCCTCCTTAGTCAGCTTCCAGTTCGTCATCATACAAATGATAGCAGTTATCATGCTCAGCAACGCCATCAGCGGCGAGATCAACAGCCGGACACTGGGTATATTGATGACGACACCGATAAACAGCTTCCAGATCGTGATGGGCAAGCTCCTGAGTAAGCTCCTCCAGTTGATACTGCTGCTGGCCATCAGTCTGCCGCTGCTGGCGGTGGTACGTGTTTTTGGCGGCGTTCCGTGGGATTATGTTCTTTCCAGCGTGTGCATAACGTTAACAGCGGTGATCTTCGCCGGGACGCTCAGCATGTACTTTTCCATCAGTGCCCGCCCGCCTTATGCCATAATCCTGAAGACCATTTTTGTCCTTGGCATTCTCTATATATTCATTCCCGCAATGGCCGGGGCGATTCTGGGCAGATATTACGCTACTCGTGTGGGGCTAAGTCCGGCGTACTATACTTGTGTGTTTCTTACAAATCCTTTCATTGTCATGTGGGCCAGTACAACAAGTATGGTCTCGCCTGCGGCTTTTAGGCAGTTGCCGTTTTCCATTTCCATCTGGCCGCTGCATTGCGGGATTATGTTAGCTGCCTCGTCTGTCGTGCTGGCCCGGGCGGTTCGGGTAGTGCGAAGGGTGGCCCTGGCCCAGGCCGTCGGGCAGGTCGAAGGGGGTTTCAGGCAAAAACCCGCGGCGGAGAGAAAAACTTCAGTCGCGATAAAATCGCAGACCATCGAATCCGAGGATCGGATAAGACACGTCAAAGGTTCGCCGATAGTCTGGAAGGAGCTGCGCAAACCGTTGATCCAGGGCGGAAGAAGAAACGGCATCATCGGTCTTTCGATAGCGATCGGTGCGCTGCTTATAACCTATATCGTCAATATGCGAAACGACCTGCTGACCTGGAACATATCTCACAGGATGTATGCGCTGATTTTTGTGGTGATGGGTCTGGTCTCGAATATCGTGCTTTCAGCTACCGCCATTACATCCGAAAAGGAGGCTCGATGCTGGCCGATCCTGCTTACTACCGCCATAGACGACTGGAAGATCGTCGCAGGAAAGGCGATCGGTATGTTCTATCGCTGCCTTCCAATATGGCTTTTTCTGGCTGGTCACGTTATCCTGTTCGTCCTCATAGGATGGTTCCACTGGATCGCCATCGTGCAGCTCGCCGTTATGGTCGTCTGTATGGTGGCATTCATTACCGGCTCGGGTATCTACTTCAGCACATATTTCAGGCGGACCACCTCGGCGGTTGTCGCTAATACGGCGTTGGCGCTGTTTCTTTGGGCGGTGGTTCCGTCGGTGCTGGGTATGCTTCAAACCAACCGCAATTCGGACATGCTGAGCGCCTACATAACCGGCAATCCGTTTATCCAGGCGGTGGTGATCACCGACGCCACAGCCGGAAGGCAAAATGCCGCGACATCGCTTCGATTCCTCAGGTATGAATGGCCCGAAATGCGGAGGCGGAGGCAGCGAATTGGCGATACGACTACGATCCTTTTTAGCTGGCTGATAATTTATGTCGCAGGCGGGGCGGGGCTGGCGTGGATGGCAAAACGCAGACTGCGAAAAAAAGTATTCTATTACTGATCTGTGGGTCCCCTGAAAAACAGGGTATATCCCACTGCCAGGTTTGTTTTTGTTCCAAAAACAACGACCATAGCAAAGGTGTCATAGTTATTCAGAGGTCTCCTGAGACTATTATGAATGGAAATCTGACAAATTTTATAGGTGAATCGCTGACCCTGTCGTGGCTTACCGGGCCGATCTTCGATAAGGAATTGCGGGTATCGAGCAGGCGAAAGAGAAACTATGTTCTGCGATTTGCCTACCTGGCCCTCTTGACGGCTTTTTTGGTCCTTGTCTGGATGGAGACCGTTCGCTATAGCGGGCCGGTGGCTTATCGCGTGTCAAGAATGTCGGCTGCCGGACAGCAGATAATTATGTTTATCGTCTGGTTCCAGTTCATCGCCATACAGATCGTAAGTGTCATCATGCTCAGCACCTCCATCAGCGACGAAATCTACAACCGCACACTCGGCGTCCTTATGACCACGCCGATAAACAGCTTCCAGATCGTCATGGGCAAACTGTTAAGCAAGCTCCTGCAGCTAATACTGCTGCTGGCGATAAGCCTGCCGCTTTTGGCAATTGTCCGGGTCTTCGGCGGTGTGCCGTGGGGCTACGTCGTCTCCAGCCTGTGCATTACGCTGACAACGGCGATCTGCTTCGGCTCGATAAGCCTGTTCTTTTCCATATTCAGGCGAAACGCGTACTCGGCAATTATCACCAGCGTTCTGGTCATAGGGGTGGTCTTTGCCATAGCGCCGATACTGTTTTCTCTGATGTGGTGGGCTCTGGGTATGCGGCATATCATCTCCAGTAATACACTTGAGATTCTATTCTATCACGCCAATCCATACGCTGCGCTGGCCTTTGAAAGCGAAAGGATGTCGTTGCCGAGGTCCGCTGCCGGTATGGGCGCGATGTATTGGCCTCTTCATTGCCTTGTGATGCTGGCAGCTTCCGGGGTTCTGTTGGCGGTGTCGGTGTCGATGGTGCGAAAGGTCGCCCTGCGTCAGGCGACGGGACAATTAAGCACAGGAGCCAAAAAACGCAAACGCGGTAAAGTTGCCGCAGGATCCGTCGAAGGCCCCGACGGCCTCGACCCGCCGCAGCGCGTTTACGGTCCGCCCGTCCTGTGGAAGGAACTGAAAAAACCGATATTCCAACGCCGCAGAAAGACCTCTATTATTATCATCTCTATCGCTGTGATTTTGCTGTTTGCAACCTATGCGCTCTTTGCAGAGAAAAATGCCCTGGGCTACGATGAAGTTCATATTATGTACGTTTTGATGTTTTTGGCGGTTGGAATGTTGTTTACCATCGTCGTTCCGGCTACGTGCATTACTACCGAAAAGGAATCCCGCTCCTGGCCGGTACTCTTAGGTACCACACTGAGCAGGAGCGAGATACTGCTTGGCAAGATCGGCGGGCTGATGCCGCGATGTCTGCCGATATGGCTTTTCCTCATCGGGCACGTCCTGCTGTTTGTCCTTGCCGGCATAATCCGTCCGCTGGCGATCGTACATATACTCATGATCGTGGTCGGCCTGGTCGTGATGTTCATCGGCACGGGACTGTATTTCAGCACACGTTTTAAGCGTACCACCACAGCCGTCGTAATGAACTTCGTCTTTCCGCTGGCGATATGGGGACTTGTGCCGCTGTTTATGGGCCTTATTACGGCGATTAACAACGGTGACGGTCAGATAGTCGAAGGTTACATCGCTTCCATACCGTTTGTCCAGGCGGCCGTATCCATTGACGGAAACTGCCAAAACAACAGACGCATTCCGAAAAGTTTCGACCCGAAAAATTTCGACTGGGCTCACGGCAATGAAAACGCCGCAACTACGACCCGGTTAATATTTTTGTTTATGATGATAAACGTTGGTATCGGTGTCGGTTTTGCGATGCGGGCCAAATATCGGCTGCGGCGAAGTATTTTTTGAATTTGCAGGGAACAACTTATGGCACAGGTTCGCTTGGAAAACGTAACCAAATCCTTTGACGGCAAGACTGCCGCCGTCTCTGATTTTACGCTTACCGCTAACGACGGTCAGTTCATGGTGATCGTAGGCCCCAGCGGCTCGGGCAAGACGACGCTGCTGCGGCTGATCGCGGGCCTGGAGAAACCGACCGCTGGGAGCGTCTATATCGACGGGTTGCCGGTCAACGATGTTCACCCCCGCAATCGCGACGTCGCAATGGTCTTTCAGGATTACGCCCTGTATCCCCACATGACGGTCGGCCAGAATCTGGCATTTGGCCTGAAAATGCAAAAATTGCCCGCTGAGCAGATCCGGCATCGCGTCAGCCGCACCGCTGCCCTGTTGGGTATCGACAACCTGCTCATGCGAAAACCGGGCACCCTTTCCGGGGGCCAGCAACAGCGGGTCGCACTCGGAAGAGCGATAGTCCGCAAACCGAAAGTCTTCCTATTCGACGAACCGCTGAGTAACCTCGATCCGACGTTGCGAATGGCGATGCGGACCGAGTTGAAGATGCTCCACGAAAAACTAAAGACAACCTCGATTTACGTTACTCACGACCAGACCGAGGCGATGGCCCTTGGCGACCGAGTATGTGTGATCCGGAACGGAAAGATCCTCCAACTCGCCGCGCCGCTTGAGCTTTATGAAAAACCGGCAAACAGGTTTGTGGCAGGCTTTTTCGGAACACCGCCGATGAATTTCTTAAACGGCGGCATTCGGTTTCAGGACGACAACTGTTATTTTGTTTCAGGCGAAGATCGCATCCAGCTTCCGCCGCGAATGAAGAAATCGTTAGCCAACCGCAACGGAAAGGAGATTGTCTTAGGTGTCAGGCCGCACTACGTATCTGTCAGTCCTTCGGGCCCCGCAGAACTCGATGGTATCAAGGGGACGGTTCTTACCGCTGAGCCGCTTGGCGACCGGACCGATGTGTATGTCAAAACCGGCTCGGCAAACAGGATCGTCGCTGCGACTGACCCCCATATCAATGTTACTGTCGGCAGCCCGGTAATAATAAGCATCAACGCCGAAAGAGTTCACCTCTTTGAAAACGGCGATACTGGCCCAAATATAGGCTTGCTGGCAAAGGATCCCAATTGCTGATCGGTTGAGAATAAAAAAAATAAATTATTGCCAAACACACTAAAAAAGTTATAATATGGAACTATGAGAAGGACGTTGTTGTTTTCTATTCTGTTTTTTGGCCCCTTAATGGCTGCTTCGGCGTTTGTGCAATCCCAGCCGAAGTGGACTTATTCGCAATTTTGGCGTCAAAATCTCCGAGCTAAAATGACCGAAAGCACGGTTCGCAACGCTTTGGGCGAGCCTACCGACAGGGAAGCTACCTCCAGCGCGATGATCTGGTATTACCATGAATGCCCCACGCGGGTCGAGGGTAAGGTGTCCCACCGCCCTAACCGCGGAATCGTCAGGTTCAGGCTTGTCAGAGAAAATGCCAGCGGGCAGAGACTGGATAAGCCATACTTTGCGGTCGTAGACTGGATAGAACCCGATTGGGACGAGGTCGAGGTCCTGCTTCAGATCAAAAAGGGCGAGGCCGAGGCCGAAGCCGCTCAAAAACTGGCTGAGGCGGAAAAGGTCAGAATTGCCGCCGAGCAGGAACAGGAAAGACTTCGCGTAGAACGTGAGAAGGCCGAGCAGGAGAAATTGCTGGCCAACCAGAAAAGAGATGCCGAAGAGCAGGCCCGCATCGAAACCGAGCGCGAGCGTCTTGAGGCTGAGGAGGCCAGAAAATGGTTGGGCTTCCAAAAAGAGTACTGGTATTTTGCCGGCGGCGGATTCATCGTCGCTATCGTGCTGGTAGTCCTTTTCAAGCGAGCAGGCACAGACACTCCATACTAAAATAGCACCCAATATCGCCCCGGACGCAAATCCAAAAATTCGAGCCTGATATTTCGGCTTGGCTGGCAGAATGAGGCTTTTGCAGACATGCAATGTGCTTAGAGTGCCGCTGAGTTCATCAGTTGCATCTGTTCTTAAAATGGGCCGGGCTGGATTCGAACCAGCGAAGGCTCACGCCAATGGGTTTACAGCCCATCCCCTTTAGCCACTCGGGCACCGACCCCACACGAACGGACAAGTTTACCCGGCCTTGACCGGATTTCAAGCAAAAAAAACAGTCATCGGCGAAAATGTTGAAAATCCGCCCGCAAGGCCTCCATAACCGCAATATTGAAGGGTAATCGCCTGTCTCGGCACCGAGATCGAGTTCCGTCCGGGTTTTGAAGGCCAATTATATGGATTACAGTTAATAAGAGCCGATCGATCCACGAGAAAAACCATATTCATCATGAATCCTTTCAAATAAAACCCATGATGAATACACCGGTCATCGGCTCGAATTAACTAAAATTATCATTA
>DAOVVQ010000051.1 GCA_030637065.1 Planctomycetota bacterium | reverse complement strand
TGGAAGGCAACCGTTAAATTCACCTACTACTACTAAAACCAAGCAAAAACGAAGACACCAGCAAAAACGGGGACCGGTATCGTTCTGCCGACCTGTCTCGCCGTAGCCTTGGCGAAGGTGGAAGGCAGGTTGCAGATGTACCCGCTTTTGCGGACAAAACAGAAACCTTTTGCGATCACACACCAAAACGCCCTTTTTACCAGCGCCAGAACCTTTTTTCACAGCAAAAAAATAAAAAAACACCCCACTATATGTTGTGTATTGCCCAAACTGCCCAATTGACCATTTGATGTTAATATGCGCGTCAAATTAGGATAAACAGGAAACCCCCTGGCAGCACACAAAACGCGGTTTTTCGCAAAATTCACCTAACTTTTGGCCGTTACTGGACTTAAATCAAACTTACACTTTATTAAAGTTTTCAATGGCAACCAGACGATATCAGTACTGTAAACGTCATAGAAAGCCTCAAAACGGACTCGAGGCACACACAACATGTTGTGGTTCCGTTGAAAAACGCAAGGGGCCACCGACCGGCAAGAGAAGTGATGGAGTCGTTTCAATGCCGGGCAGTATCGGGACAAATGCTATGAATACTTCACAATCGCAAGCGGAAAAACTAACTAAAATGCCACTGTCGCGCGTCGAACCCATGGGCGGGGAGTCCACAGCCGAAAAAAGCTTCTTCTCATCGGAGCTGTTCGACTGCCTAAATTCCACCCCGCTGGGAAGATTGCTCGGGATGATCGGATCGCTGCCTGAGATCAGGCAGGAGAAGGTCACCGACATCAGGAAAAAAATAGACCACGGGCAGTATGATCTCAACGAGAATCTCGATGCTGCCCTCGATATGGTGCTGGAAGAATTTATCGCAGACGGCTAATACCAGACCCGGTTAAATATCGCACAGACACCATGCTCGTGCAGGCACAGGCACGTTTGGGCATCCTGTTGCGACCGGCAAACAACCGCCGGACAGATCAGATCGTCTCTGGAACGTCGTAGTCCGGCTCATCAAGGTTCACCGGCTTATAATCGGGCTCCATAGACCGGGCCAACTCCTTCTCGAAGGCCACCACGATCGTTTCCTGGATGGTCTTGCGACATTCGGCGTTGATAGGATGAGCGATATCGGCGTGAAGCTTCATCCTGCCCTTAATGTCCTGTCGAGCGCGATTTTCCGGCAGCGTACCGCCACAATTGTTGCAGAATTTCGCCCGAAGGTGATTCTTTCCCCCGCAATGATTGCAATGATCGCTCATCTTTCGCGACGGCATCGCAACAAACAAACCACCTGTCCCCTCAATGATCTTAATGTCCCGGATCACAAAAGCGTTGTCCAGGGTCATCGAGCAGAACGCCTTGAGCCGATCATCCTTGTTGGCCACCATCTTGACTCTTACTTCGCTGATCTCCATTTTTTTGCCTCGCGTTAAACCTCACCATCTGTTGTTGTTTACGACTACACTGTCACAGCCGAGACTTTCCTGCACCACCGACTGATTCTGTTCTATTCTGCTGTCACCGTCCTCGGTCAGCATACAAAACATCGTCGAACCACTGCCGCTAAGACACACGGGGCCTAAGCCCGCAGACTCCATACGAAGCTTCAGCCCAGCCAGTTCCTCGGACAGGCCAAAACAACTTTCTTCCAACATATTTGCGCACATTTGCACTACCGAATCAATATCCTTTTTTCTCAGTAGCGTATTTATTTTCCCACTAAGCCCATGGTAAAGCGTGGGTTCATGGACGTAATTCCCGTAAACCCTTTTCGTGGAGACACTTACGTCTGGCAGGATCAAGACCGCCCGGAATGGGAATTCTTCCGCAATTTCATTAATTTTTTCTCCCCGACCTGTGCAAAGGGCCAACGGACCGGACAAAAAAAACGGTATATCACTGCCAAGGCGACCTGCCATGTCCACAAGCTGGTCCCCACTGATCTCCAATCCGAGCAGTCGCCGAACCCCCAACAGAGCCGCTGCCGCATCGCTGCTGCCGCCGCCAAGGCCACCGCCAACCGGTATATTCTTGGTCAGGCTAACCTTAATAGCCTCAGAGACGCCCGCCTCGCTGAGAAGCATCTCGCAGGCCCGGCACACAAGGTTATCACTGCCTGGAGGGCAAAAATAGCGCCCTGTGCAGCTAAACTCCACGCCCCCGCCGCCGCCTCTTTCAAATAGTAACTCGTCATACAGGTCAACCTTGGCCATAAGCGTCTCTATCTCGTGAAAGCCGTCCTGCCGTTTGCCGGCTATCAGCAGACTCAGATTGATCTTCGCAGGGGCCCGGACCAGAAGGGCGTCGCCAATTGTAGTAAACTGCTCTTGCATACGCTTGACATTATACACGGTTGGGCGTAAGATTTGCTTAAAATTATTACTGAGGGACAAAATGCAAAACACCGAAACCAAAAAACTGCCCTGGTGGCACTGGCATAGGCGACTCTACAACTGGGTTATACATTGGGCTGACACGCGATTTGGCTTTCTGGCTCTGATTCTGCTGGCTGTTACGGAACCGGTCTGTGTCCCCATACCTGTTGACGTCCTTGTTATTGCAATGTGCCTCGGTAAGCCAAAAAGTGCCCTCCGCTATGGCCTGACCTGCTCGTTGTTCTCTGTGCTCGGGGGGACAATTGCTTTCACACTTGGTATCGCCATAGGGGGCGAAAACGTAATCGCTGTTTTCGATAAGGTGCATCTCGGGCCAAAGGTAGACCTTGCTTTACAGCTATACCAGAAGTATGACTTCTGGGCAATCGCAATCTCCGCTCTGACACCCGTGCCATATATGTTGTTCAGTTGGGTCGGTGGAATGGCTGGTGTCTCCATAAAGAAATTTGTCCTGATAAGCATCATCTTTCGCACAATGAGATTTGGTGGGGAGGCCCTGCTGTTCTACTTCCTCGGCGAAAAAGCCAGAAAACTCATTGAAAAGTACTTCAATCTTGCGACAATTCTCGTTGTAATACTTCTTGCACTGATAGTCTTTGCCATGAAGAAGCTCGGAAATCTTTTTGCGGGATAGAACGGAGCTATGGATCAAAGTCAGAAGCAAATCCTTTTGAAGGTCGCGCGCGACACCGTCGAGGCCGTTGTAAACAACCGTCCCGTTGGAATCGCCGATTCCGACGATCCCGAACTAAACGCCCAGCAGGGATGTTTCGTAACCTTAAAAAACAAAGGCGACCTGAGAGGCTGCATCGGCCAGTTCACCACTGACAAGCCGCTGATCAAACTTATCGCCGAAATGGCCGTTTCCTCGGCCTCACACGACCCAAGGTTCCTCGCCGACCCGATCAGACCGGGCGAACTAAAGGACCTCGACATCGAGATATCGGTACTCTCCCCGATGAAAGAAACCGACGACCCCCTGAATCTGCGGCTCGGCATTGACGGGATCTACATCACCGACGGGCGAACTTCCGGGTGCTTTCTGCCCCAGGTCGCGACGGAAACCGGCTGGGACGCGCGAGAGTTTCTTTCGTACTGTTGTGCCCACAAAGCGGGACTGGCCGCTGACGCCTGGGAAACCGGCAAGGCCAAAGTGTATCTCTTCTCAGCCGACGTCTTTGGAGAGCCTTTTGAGCGGATATAAGCAAACCTTCAACCGAAAATTGGCCGCGAAAGCAGGCATATTCGTAATATCCATCGCCCTGATGGTGCTTTGCGGCTGCCTGGCGGGCAGCAAACGCATCCGCCAAAACGGCAACGCCGACCTGCTGACACCCGAGGGAATGGCCCAATACCTAAAGGACGTCCCGTCCGTACAGGCAACCGAAACATGGCAAAACCAGTACGGGCCGGGCATTATCATCAAAACCAGACACTACCGCATATACACGACGCTGCTGGATCCTCTGATGCTCAGGCAACTGCCCAGCTTCATGGAATCGGCCCATCGCGCGTATCAAAACCAACTGCCCGAACCGATCGAGACCCAGACGGCCTTTGACACATACCTCTTCGCCACTCGCAGCCAGTGGGAAGATTTCACCAAAACCTTCGTCCCCCGTAACTGGCCGGTATACCTGAAGATCCAAAAGGGCGCCTACTACCTCAACGGCAGATGCGTCGCCTACAATATCGGAAGGACCAGAACGTTCGCGGTCCTCGGCCACGAAGGATGGCACCAGTTCAACAGCCGGCACTTTACCTTCCGCCTGCCAAGCTGGCTCGATGAGGGCATCTCGACGCTGTTCGAGACCTGCCGATATGACCGCGGCGTCTTCCACTTCGATCCGGGCCAGAACCTCGGGCGACTCGGAGCCCTTAGAAAGACAATACTCGAGGGTAACATGATCCCGCTGCCTTCCCTCATCGGCCTAAATCCCGGCCAGGTCGTCTCGGGATCCGACACCGACGCCGTGATGGCGTTTTACGCCCAGTCATACGCGCTCGTACGTTTCCTCAGAGAGGACAACTACGGCAGAAGACTCGCCAATTATCACAACCTGCTTCTCGCGGCCCTCAGAGGCAACTGGCCGCTCGACGATACGCTGAAAAGGATCGCATCCGACCGCAACATCCCGATGACCGTAAACTTCAACCGGTTCGTATCTCCGAGGCTCTTCTCGCTTTACATCGATAGCGACATGGCCACACTCGAAAAGCAGTACCTGGCCTTTTGCAAAAAACTCGTATACCACATTCGCCTCCAGCAGCCATGACCACTCTCCCGCCAAAACCCTCTGAAGAATTCATTCTTGCCTCGGCCTCGCCGAGAAGAAAGCTGCTCCTCGAGCGTGCAGGCTACCGGATAAAGATAATCGTCTCGAATGTCGACGAGTCGGCCTTTGCTGCCGTCGGCATCGGTTCGATAGAGCACACGAAGCAATTAGCCTTAGCCAAGGCAACCGATGTCGCCGGGAAAAACCCATCCGCCCTCGTCTTAGGCGCAGATACCGTAGTGGACTTTGACGGACAGATCATCGGCAAACCCGACGACGCCGACCACGCCGAACAGATCACCCGCCTGCTCTTCAGCGCACCGCACAAGGTAATTACAGGCGTAGCGTTCGTCAAGATCGACACCGGGCTAAAAATCGTCGAAGCAGCGACAACAACCGTCTACCCGAAAAAACTAACCGAACAACAGATAGCAGATCACATAGAAGGAAACGGCTGGCAGGGCAAAGCCGGAGCCTACGGAATACAGGAAACAGGAGACGAATTCGTAGAACAAATAAAAGGCTCCTTCACAAACGTAATAGGCCTCCCAATGGAACTCATAGAAAAGCTACTAAAAACAATCGAGTCAAATTAAATGTACCCGGTACATTTAATTCTCACCCGTAGTGCTCCCTTGACAGTTCAAGGAGGATTACATAGGATTGTTGCTGTCGTACGGAGAAAAGTATGCTTTTTAACTGTGTAAATGGGAAATGTCAGCTTAACTTTTGTTTTTTGTTGCCACCGACTTAGGAGATAGTATGGAATATACATATTCGGTGTTGTGGAGAAATGGTGGCCCGAAGGAATCTGAAAAAATCGCTTGGCATATCCGTAGAATTAAAACTGATGGTTCTTTCTATGGTGAAATCCGTTTTGACTCTCCAAATCCCGATAAACGCTTATGGGCTATCGTAGAAGGGGTCATTCCTGATAAAGACTTATGCCGATGCCTTGAAATACTTGATGGGTTTTCAGTCTTGCCTATTGATGATGTCTCAAGAGAGCCAACAAACGGCACATCAGGTGTACACTATGGGGTTCTTAGGAGATGGGGTAAATATAGCGAAAGTGTGCTTGACTGTCCTGTCCTTTACAATCTTGGTGATGAGAACAATTCTGACAAGGCACGTCTATTCATTGAATTGATAGAGATCATGGAAAAGGAAATATCGAAATCACACCACAAAATTGGGCAGGAGAACTAAAAGAGAATAAGATGCCAGAGAATTATTTTTGGGTCTGGTGATTGTTTGAACCTTAAATAACTTCATGCCCTTCATGGTAAGTAATTTTAACCGAGCAAATTAAATGTACCTGGTACATTTAATTCTCCTATGGACGAGATCGGCGCATGCTGCCCCGAGTTGAAATCACAATTTGTGATTTCAAGTTGTCACACTCCTGCCAGGTTAGCTGAAACATGAAATCAGGAGGAAAACGGTCGGTGTTTCGCTTTACGGGGAAAAGGCATGATTTTTCTAAAAAATACGCTATAAATTCTTCTGCTTGACATCCTTTCTGGACGATATATGATATTATAGTTGTTGGAATATAATTTTAGTTTAGGGGAAAGTCATGCGTAGATCAAAGAGTGTCCTGTTAGTCGCCCTGTTCTGTCTTCTATTTAATGTCACAGAGGCCGCTGTAGTTGGTTCTGAAACGCCCCAACTGTCCTTAGACAACACCTTCAAAGGTATCACCGGGTTACTTGATGGGGCTGTAAAAGGCGTCGGGCAGTCCCTGGGCGGAACTGTCGACGGTCTCGGCAAGGCCATCGACGGGACCATGAACGGTATAGGCAAGGCCATCGACGGAACCATGAGCGGCATCGGCCAGGCCGTCGATAAGACTGCTATCGGGTTGGGGGAATTTTATGAAGATGTCGGAGTATTTGTATGCGATACCGCCGAGGTGGCTGTGGAGGTCGCTGTTGTTACCGGGGTAGCATTACTTTACGCTATGGCGGAGTGTTATGGTCACACCTATTGGTATCATCATCACGGATACCATTGGTAAACTTAATGCCTGACTATTTCCATAGGGCGAATTAAATGTACCCGGTACATTTAATTCGATCAGCTTGACAAAAGCAACGGCGGGTGGCAGCCACTGAACGAGCGAAGCGAATGAAGTGGATGGTCGCTACGATGGACGTATGCACAGGACCCTCATCATCGCTCTGGCGTTCATTTCAGAAAACCGGACACAGCTTGACAAAAGCGCTCATCTGCAATACACTGGTCTTATCATTCCGGACCGGCAGCTTAGAGAAAGCCGGACAAAATAGCTTTACCAGGGAGCGTTACGGCAAATGGAAAATGACGGCAAAAACCTTGATTCTGCGCAAAAAACGCCATCTCCCACCACTCTCAACCATCGCCAGGGGTGGGCTGAACTGACCGCGGAATACCTCCTGGACCTGCCGGATCAGTTCGAGCAGATTCGCCGAAAACTGGAGATCCGGGACTATTCGGCCATAAAAAAACACGCCCACCGCATCAAGGGCACGGCTGGGACATACCATCTCGACGATATCGCGACAGCGGCTAAGGCATTGGAACAATTTGCCGAAAATCGCGACCGCTCCGGCATCGAACGGACACTGACAGCCGTCATACACATGATCAAAACCGGCCCAGCCGCACAAAACCCGCCAAACACATCATCAGCCGACGGTCTAACGGTTGACGTCCCATCGATCGACGGTTTAGCGGAGGCCGCTGATGGCTAACCGCGCCCCGGTTATCATGACCGTTGACGACGATCCGCACATGCTGTCGATCATCGAACACCACGTCCGGCAATGGGGCTATCGCCACTGCGGCCTGCAAAGCAGTAAGCAAATGTTCGATAAGCTCGAGCGCGACATCCCTTCCGTGATCCTGCTGGACGTCGCCTTAGGCGACAGCGACGGGACCGTATTGGTGACGCAGCTAAAGGAAAGTTTCCCTTCGGTGCCCGTTATAATGATCACCGCCAACGCCACCGTAGAAGCGGCGGTAAAGAGCATCAAGAACGGTGCCTACGATTTTATATGCAAGCCGCTCGACTTTGACCGCGTACGTATCGAGATCGAAAAGGCCGTGAAACACAATCGCCTGTCGCTGCAGGTAAAGGCTTTCGAGAGCGCAGCCCGCCGAACGGATTTTCACGGCATGATCGGACGCAGCGAACCGATGCGAAAGGTGTACCGGCTCATCGAAACCGTCGCCCCCACCGATGCCGCTGTGCTGATACTCGGCGAGACGGGCACAGGCAAGGAGCTTGCCGCCCGGGCCATTCACGAATGCAGCAAAAGGGCCTCGGGGCCTTTCATAGCGGTAAACGCCCCAGCCATACCGCACGAACTCATCGAAAGCGCACTCTTCGGCCATGAGAAGGGCGCCTTTACGGGCGCCGACCGCACGCACGTAGGCTTCTGTGAGCAGGCCGACGGCGGAACGCTCTTTCTTGATGAAATATGCGAGATGGATTACGACGTCCAAGCCAAGCTGCTGCGGTTCCTCCAGGACCATGAGATCCAGCGCGTCGGCGCAAAGTCCTCGAAAACCGTCAATGTTCGCGTAGTAGCCGCGACCAATCGCCTGCCGAACCTCCAGATCGAAAAGAACAAACTGCGCGAAGACTTCTACTACCGCCTCAGCGTCGTAAGCGTAAGCCTCGCCCCGCTAAGACAGCGATTCGAAGATGTCGCCCTGCTGACAAGATACTTCCTCGACCTGGCCGCTGCCAAATATGGAAAGACCGCTGTGTCGATCTCCACCGAGGCAATGAACCTGCTTGAAGCCTTCCACTGGCCCGGAAACATCCGCCAGCTCGAAAATCTGGTAGACCAGATCGTCATCACCAACAGTGCCCACGAAATCGCTCCGGACATGCTCCCAGCCGAGATATCCCAAAGCACCCCGGCCAAGCGACTAATGGCCCACTCAGCCGACGACTCCGACCAAGCCGGCTTAATGCCGACCATCGAGGAAATGGAGCACCGCCTGATACGCCAGGCCCTGACACTGACCGCAAACTCAGTCCCCCAGGCCGCCAAACAACTCGGGATCAGCGAGGCAACACTATACCGAAAAATAAAAAAACTCGGCCTGACAAAAACATTCGACAAACCAAAATAACCCCGACCAATCCCGATTTCCCCGTCCTTTTCCCGACCACTACGCCGCCTGAACCGCGATTCTGCGGAACCTTTTAGCCCCCCGGCTCGTTTAATACCGCAAACGCGGTCTGCTTATGGCAAAAAGTGCCCATTTATCAAGCAATAACCGGCCTGTAACCGATTATTATTGCAGTAGAGATGTCCATTGGCTACAAGGCGAACCCGTTATTATTTGCAGGTGCGACAATGATAAAATATATGACTATTAGAACGTTTGTTTTGATCGCCAGCCTCTATTTCTCCGGCTGTGCGTCCCAGCCGAATAAGGCCGACAGCACACTGCCTCCGTCCTACAAACCAGCAATCAACGCCTCAGCGGCAAAGTTGGCCCGCCGCCCCGAAAAGGCCGAAACCCAAAGCAAACTGCCCGAACTTAACGAATCGGCAACCTTACAGGACTACCTCGCTTACGCGGCCCTAAGCAACCCCGGACTCGAGGCGGCATTTAACCGCTTCAAAGCCGCACTCGAAGAGGTCCCCCAGGCCAAAGCCCTTCCGGACCCGAGATTCAACTACCAGTATTTCATCCAGGAGGTCGAAACACGAGTCGGCCCCCAAAGGCAAAGCTACGGGATCGCCCAGATGTTCCCATGGTTCGGCAAACTCGACCTTAAAGGCGACATCGCAGCCCAGGCGGCAAACGCCGCGCGCCAGCGATACGAAGCGGCAAAACTGAAACTATTCTTCGAGGTCAAAGACGCATATTACGAATACTACTACCTCGAAAAGAGCATCGCGGTCACGAAGGAAAACGTCAATCTCATAAAGCATCTCGAAAGCGTCGCACGGAGCCGATACGAGGCAGGTGCCGCCGCACACCCCGACGTCATCCGCGCACAGGTCGAATTAGGCAAAGTCGACGACCGCCATCGAACGCTCATCGACCTTCGCCGACCCATCGTCGCCCGCCTCAACGCTGCGCTCAACAGACCCGTAGACGCCGACATACCAGGGCCCCGAAAAATCGAACTTCAGCAAACCGCCGTTTCAGACGAGCAGCTATTAGCCCGCCTCATCGACAGCAACCCCGAACTAAAGGCCATCGAACACGAAATCGCCCGGAACAAAAACGCTATCGAACTGGCAAAGAAAAACTACTACCCCGACTTTACCTTAGGCGTAAATTACGTCGACACGGACGATGCCTTAAGCGGCAACCCAAATGACGAAGGCAAAGACCCCGTCGTCGCGATGCTCTCGATCAACCTGCCGCTCTGGAGAGAAAAATACGACGCCGCTGTCAGACAGGCACGCGCCCGCTATCACGCCGCGAGACGGGACAAAACCCAAAAGGCCAACGACCTAAGCTCCCAACTTAAACTGACCCTCTACCATTTCCGCGATGCCGAGCGAAAATTGAGCCTCTACAGCAACGCACTCCTGCCAAAGGCACAGGAATCGCTCAAGGTCACCGAATCCCAGTTCCGAGCAGGGAGGGGAACCTTCACCGACCTCATCGATGCCCAGAGGATACTGCTCGAATTCGCACTCGCCCGCGAACGGGCACTCGCCGACAGGGCACAGAACCTCGCAAAGCTCGAAATGCTCACAGCAAGCCAAATCCCCGACGAAGGGAACAATTAGGCCAGCGAAATCGTTAGATAAGGTAGGGAGCAAAAGACCCGATATAGCAGGATATAACAGGTAACTGTCATGAAAACGCTGGCTTCGCAAAAAACACGGTTATTATCAGCCCAGCCGCAAAAGGCGATGCCCGGATTGACGGCAGCAGTCATTATATTAGCCCTGATGCCGGTTTCCACCGTCGCCGCCGAAGAGCAAAGCCAGATCACAAACAAATTTTGCCCCGTAATGACCGACATGCAGACCGACCCTGACATCTTCTACGTCTACCAGGGAGAAAAAATACACTTCTGCTGCATGACCTGCCGGGCCTCATTCAAGAACAACCCCGAAAAGTACCTTGCCAGCCTCGAGCAGGTCACAAACGCCACCGAAGGACGAGGACAAATCCACCGCCGTCGCAGACACATCGGGCGGGGAACATTCATAAAGCCTACGGGAATACTGACGATATCACTGCTGGCTGTAACCCTGCTCGTCGGCTTCTATCGAAAGAAGAACCCAAAACTCCTGCTCAAGTGGCATAAAAGACTCGGCGTAATTACCGCAATTTCCGCCCTGATCCACGCCTCACTGATATTATCAATACAACTATTTTCCGGAACATGATATGAATCAAAAAACCGACAAAACCAAAAAACTCCTCGCAGGCGTCCCGCTCACCCTGCCGACTGTCATACTGCTGGTACTCGTACTGCTGCTCGGCTACAGGATCGGGCGAAAGAGCGCCCCTGAGAGTGGCCCCGCCACGCAGACAGCTTCCGCCAAAACCGAGGCCAAGCCAGAGGTTTGGACCTGCTCGATGCACCCCAGCGTCCAACTGCCCAGACCGGGCCTGTGTCCGATCTGCAACATGGAACTGATACCCCTGGAAGAGGACGACTCCGAAACCGCAACCGGCATGAGGCAACTGGCTGTCAGCGAAAACGCAAAGGCGCTGATGGACATCGAAACCACACCCGTCCAGCGTAAATTCGTCACAGCCGTCGTCCGAATGTCTGGCAAGATCGAGTATGACGAGACCAACCTGTCCTACATCACGGCATGGGTCCCCGGCAGGCTCGACCGGCTCTACATCGACTATACCGGACTGCCCGTAAGAGAGGGCGACCACATGGCGATGCTCTACAGCCCGGAACTCATCGGCGCACAGGAAGAACTGCTCCAGGCTCTCCAGTCGCAGAGAAACGCCAACGAAACCGATCTGGGGATCATGCAGGACATGGCCCGATCGACTGCACAGGCCGCACGAGAAAAACTAAGGCTCTGGGGACTAAAACCCGAACAGATCGCGGATATAGAAAAAACCGAAAAAGTCTCAGACCACGTCACAATATACGCCCCGACCAGCGGCATCGTAATTCACAAAAACGCCGTCGAGGGGATGTACGTTCAGACGGGAACAAAGATCTACACCATCGCCGACCTCACGCACGTCTGGGTCAAGCTCGACGCATACGAATCCGATCTCGAATGGCTCCGATACGGACAGCATGTCGAGTTTACAACCATCTCATACCCAGGCGAGGTCTTCAAAGGAACGATCAGCTTCATAGACCCAATACTAAATGAGCGAACGCGAACGGTAAAGATCCGCGTAAACGTGCCCAACCCCGATGGAAAACTCAAACCGGGCATGTTCACAAAGGCCATCGTAAGGGCACAGGTCGCAGGCGCCGGAAGGATCATGGATGCGGACCTCGTCGGCAAGTGGATCTGCCCGATGCACCCGGAGATCATCAAGCCCGACTCCGGTTCATGCGATATATGCCAGATGCCGCTGGTCAGGACCGAATCGTTAGGCTACGTAAGCGACGACCCGGCACTCGTCGAAAAACCGCTCGTCATACCGACCTCAGCGGCGCTGATCACGGGAACCAGGGCGATCGTATATGTCCGGCTCCCCGACACCGAAAAGCCGACCTTCGAGGGCCGACAGATCGTACTCGGGCCACGAGCCGGGGACTATTACATCGTGCGAAGCGGACTCAAGGAAGACGAACTCGTCGTAACAAGAGGAAACTTCAAAATAGACAGCAGCCTCCAGATCATGGCGAGACCAAGCATGATGACGCCGGATATTTCCGATGCCCATGAACATCTGCTCGAAGCACCACCGGCCTTTCAATATCAGCTAAAGACCATACTGGCCGCTGCACAAAATATCGAGCAGGTCATCCCGGACGCCGATATCGCCCAGATCCAGCAGGCATTCGCCCAACTTGCTACCGCTGTCGCCGCCGCAGATATATCGCAGCTAACCGGCGATGCGATGATGGTCTTCAAAGAGTACGCAATGCGCCTGACAAACGACGCCGTCGAAGGCCAACATGCAAAAACCGCCCAAGACGCTACCAGAATCGCCAGCGGCATGGCAGCAAGCATCGACGTGATAAGCAGCAGCTTCGGCGTCCAGCATGACCATTCGGCACACTTAAGACCGGCGATCAGCGACAACTTCCGCGATCAGCTCGCAAAGCTCTTCGCCCACTACTTCGATATCCAGCGATCGCTCGCCGACGATAAACCGGCTGGTGCAGCAGACTCCGCGGACAAGGCCCTCAAAGCTCTGGGCGGCATCAGCACCGAACCGCTGACAGGAGCCGATCTTACGCTCTGGGAAAAGAGCGCCAAAGACCTGCGAGGCATACTTGCCGATATAAAAGCCGGCGGGGACATAAAAACCGTCCGCGAAAACTTCTACCTGCTCTCGCAGCATTTAACGAAGACGGCAAAGAGATTCGGCTCAACGAACCCCGAGCCCTTCTATATATTCCATTGCCCGATGGCGTTCGATAACAGCGGCGCCGAATGGCTCCAGGATAACGACCAAACAAAAAACCCCTATTTCGGACACATGATGCTCCGGTGCGGCTCGGCCACCGAACTGATCGGCCCGATGGATATCTGGCAGGAACATGGCAACTGATATGAACTCACAACAAATACCCGAACAAAAATCGCTGCTGTCACGGCTGTTATGGTTCTGCCTGACAAATAAGCTCGTCATCGCGCTGCTGGTACTTTTCACCATCGGATGCGGCATTGTCGTTGCGCCCTTCGACTGGCAGATCCCCGGTATCATCCGAAGACCGGTCCCCGTCGACGCCATACCCGACATCGGTGAAAACCAGCAGATCGTCTTTACCCAGTGGATGGGCCGATCGCCGCAGGACGTCGAGGGCCAGGTAACATATCCGCTGACCGTCTCGCTCCTGGGCGTGCCGGGAGTAAAGACCATCAGAAGCAACTCGATGTTCGGATTCTCGTCCATCTACGTAATATTCAAAGAAGACGTCGAATTCTACTGGTCCCGGTCGCGAATCCTCGAAAAGCTCAATTCCCTGCCCCCGGGCACGCTCCCAGCCGGCGTTAGCCCCGCACTCGGACCCGATGCCACGGGTTTAGGCCAGATATTCTGGTACACACTCGAAGGCAGAGACCCCGAGGGCAACCCCGCGGGAGGATGGGACCTCGAGGAACTCAGGACCGTTCAGGACTGGTACGTTCGCTACGGCCTGCTCAGCGCAGATGGCGTAAGCGAAGTCGGCTCGATAGGCGGCTTCGTAAAAGAATACCAGGTCGACATCGACCCCGACGCCATGCGGGCATATAACGTCAGCTTCGCCGACATATACAGTGCCGTCATCGCGTCGAACGTCGACGTGGGAGCAAAGACGATCGAACTAAACCGCGTCGAGTACTTCATCCGCGGGATCGGATTCATAAAAGCCCTCTCCGACATCGAAGACAGCGTCGTAAAGGTCGTCGAAAACGTGCCCGTTCTCGTAAAACACGTCGCCACCGTCTCCCACGGACCGGCGCTTAGAAGAGGAGCCCTCGATAAGGAAGGAGCCGAGGCCGTAGGGGCCGTCGTCGTCGCACGTTACGGAGACAATCCCTTAGCTGTGATAAAAAACGTAAAGGATCAAATCAAGAAAATCACCCCCGGCCTGCCCGAAAAAGTATACATCGATTTCACCAAAACGACCGCCGACCAGGTCAGATTCTACGCAGCCGAAAACGGATTCGAGCCCTACTTAAACGCAAAGCTGAACCGGGACGAATGGCTCGCCCACCTCAGGCAAACACCCCAGGACAACTGGCCTAACTGGGCAACCATCAGCAAAGTAACCATCGTGCCATTCTACGACCGAACGGCGCTGATCTACGAAACGCTCGGCACCCTCTACAACGCACTCAGCGACGAGATCCTCATAACCGTCATCGTCGTCGTCCTGATGGTAATGCACTTAAGAAGCAGCATACTCATAACCTCGCTGCTGCCCATCGCGGTGCTCATGTGCTTTATCGCGATGAAATTCTTCGGTGTAGACGCCAACATTGTCGCCCTCTCAGGGATAGCCATCGCAATAGGAACAATGGTCGACATGGGGATCGTGATCTGCGAGAACATTCTGCGCCATCTCGACGAAGCTGCGCCGGAGGAAAATAAGCTCCACGTAATCCACCGCGCCGCCGACGAAGTGGGAGGCGCTGTCCTCACCGCGGTATCGACCACCATCGTAAGTTTCCTGCCCGTATTCGTCATGATCGGCTCGGAAGGAAAGCTGTTCAAGCCCCTGGCCTTCACCAAGACCTTCGCCCTGATCTCCTCGGTGATCGTAGCCCTTACCATCATCCCCCCAGCCGCCCACCTCCTCTTCTGCCCGAAAACCCACCTGTCAGGCAAAAAGATAAAGATCGCCCTCCACTCACTGATCGTCCTGATCGGAGCCGCCGCGGGATTCTTCCTCAACTGGTGGGCTGGCATCGCACTGATCATATTCGGCCTCTACTTCCTCGCAGGCGACTACCTCCCCAAGGGCTTCAAAAAAATCGCACCTTCGGTAGCCAACATCCTCGCCGTACTCTTCGTAGGCGTTCTCCTGACCCAGCACTGGCTGCCGATAGGACCGCAGTCAGGCTTCATCCGAAACCTAATCTTCACAGCAGGACTGGTGATCGTCATACTCGGATTCTTCAAAATATTCCAGCACTTCTACACGCCAATACTCACGTGGTGCCTGAATCACAAGCTGCTCTTCCTCTCGGTCCCGCTGGTAATGGTCGTATTGGGCGCCTCGATCTGGTTAGGCTTTGCTACCGTATTTTCACCAATACCGAAAGCAGCCCAAAAGATCGGCATAGATCCGGAAGCAGTAAGGTCAACAACCTTCTGGACCGGCGCAACCGAAACCTTCCCCGGGCTCGGCAAGGAATTCATGCCCCCGCTCGACGAGGGCTCGTTCCTCTTTATGCCCACGACAATGGTACACGCCTCGATCGGAGAGGCAATGGACGTCCTCTCCAAGCAGGACATGGCAATGAAAGCCATCCCCGAGATCGACTCGGTAGTAGGCAAGATCGGCAGGGCCGAAACACCACTCGACCCGGCACCGGTATCGATGGTCGAAACGGTAATAAACTACAAGACCGAATACATAACCGGCAAAGACGGAAGAAGATTAAAATTCGAGTATGACAAAAAAACCGACACCTTCCCCCGAGACGACCGCGGCGAACTGATCGGCGACCCACACGGCCAACCGTTCCGCCAGTGGAGAGACGAGATCAAAACCCCGGATGACATCTGGGACGAAATACTGAGAGTAACAAAAATACCCGGAACAACCTCGGCACCCAAACTCCAGCCGATAGCAACACGACTGATAATGCTCCAAAGCGGAATGCGGGCGCCAATGGGCGTAAAGATTACAGGCCCCTCGCTCGAAACAATCGAAAAAGTCGGCCTCCAGATCGAACAGTTCCTAAAAGAAGTCCCATCAGTAGAACCGGCAACCGTCATAGCCGACAGAATAGTAGGCAAACCATACCTACAGATCATCCCCGACCGAAAGGCCCTCGCCCGATTCGGAGTACCGATCAGAACATTCCAAAACCTCGTCGAAGTCGCTATCGGCGGACGAAAAGTAACCACCACCGTCGAAGGCCGCGAGCGATTCCCAGTTCGTGTCCGCTATCAGCGGGAACTAAGAGACCAGCTCGAATCACTGGACCGCATCCTCGTCCCAGCCACAAACGGCGTCCAGATCCCGCTCAAGGAACTCGCCTACATCGAATATATCCGCGGCCCGCAGGTAATAAAAAGCGAGGACACCGCCCTCATCGGCTACGTCCTCTTCGACATGAAACCCGGCAACGCCGAAGTCGACGTCGTCGAGCAGTGCGAAAACTATCTCGATGAGAAGGTCGCCAGTGGCCAACTCATCCGTCCCGCAGGTGTCAGCTTCGTATTCGCCGGAAACTACGAAAACCAGCTCCGATCACAAAAAACCTTAGCCATGGTCCTGCCACTGGCGCTTTTCATCATCTTCATGATCCTCTACTTCCAGTTCAAATCCGTACCGACGACAATGCTCGTCTTCTCCGGGATCTTCGTAGCATGGGCCGGCGGATTCATCCTCCTATGGCTCTACGCCCAGCCGTGGTTCCTCGACTTTAGCATCTTCGGCGTCAACATGCGCCATCTCTTCCAGGTCCACCCCATCAACCTAAGCGTAGCCGTCTGGGTCGGCTTCCTGGCATTATTCGGGATCGCCAGCGATGACGGCGTCGTAATGTCAACCTACCTCGAGCAGATATTCAAAAGCGAAAAACCAGATTCCACCCAGGCCATCCGCCAGGCAACACTGAAAGCAGGCCTGCGCCGCGTAAGGGCCTGCCTGATGACAACGGCGACAACACTGCTGGCACTGCTGCCGATCTACATGGGGGGCGACGGTGAACCCTACGTGCAGTTCTGGATGGCCTATTTCCTCGCCACCCCTCACCGCTGGCTGACGCTGGTGGTGGCCACGACGGACCGGGACCGCCGTT
>DAOVVQ010000333.1 GCA_030637065.1 Planctomycetota bacterium | reverse complement strand
TCTTGCGTAACATGACTGCATCAGGTGGTTCCCAGCAGAGTTTTCAGTAAAAACTTTCGGCATCACACCAAACATCAGCAATTAGAACGGAACAACCTACCTCGTCCAGTTTGTTCTGCACGAGCTCCACAAGTTTTTTGCCAATCTCTTTTCCCCTGGCCTTTTCTGCTACAACAAGTTCGCTGATATATCCACGAAAGCCTAAATCATGAGCACAGATAAAACCAAGGATTTCAGTTCCTTCTTCCCACACAAACGCCAATCCATTAGCGGAATCAATTCCCCGTTCCAAAACATCTTCTCTCCAGGATTGTTGCCAAAAACCCGCCTCAGATTCCATCAAAAATCGAATCACAGGAATATCTTTATGTTTTGCTGCTCTTATCAAACTCTATTATCCTTCTTAAAATGATTCCGCACAGGTTGAACTCCTCAGTCTATTGGAGTTTGTGAGGCTATTATAGCGGGTCTTTTTGGATTTTTCCAGTGGTGGTTGTGAATTTGTCAGGTTTTTTGTTGCATGGTTCGATGGGTTTCCGTAGAATTCGGCGGTGACGGAGATTTAGGATGGTCTCTCAGAGAAATGTTCGATTTTAGTGGGACAGAGATATGGATATTTTACCGGCAATAGATTTGATGGGCGGCAAGTGCGTTCGACTGGTTCAGGGCGAGTATCATCGCCAGATCACTTATGAAGACGATCCGGTCAAGCAGGCCAGGGCATTCGCCGATGCCGGGTCAAGCTGGCTGCATATCGTCGATCTTGACGGTGCACGAATGGGCAAGCCCATGAACGCTGAGGCCATAAAGAATATCTCAGCGGCGGATACCGGCCTGAAGATCGAAGTCGGCGGCGGCATCCGTGACGAAGAAGCGATAAAGGTTATGCTCGACGCAGGGGTCACACGCCTGATCATAGGCACCAATGCCGTCAGCCAATATGAATGGTTTACCGAGATGGCGGGGAAATATCCGGGAAAACTGGCTCTGGGGCTGGATTCGAGAGGTTCTAAGGTCTCGATAAGCGGCTGGATGCAGGATAGCCAGCTGAAATTGGCCGATTTCGCAGCCAAAGCCGCCGAACTGCCGATCGCAGCCATAATCTATACCGATATCACCCGCGACGGGATGATGTGCGGGCCGAATTTCGAACGCACCAAGGCACTTTCCGATGCCGTCAGCGTCGATGTCATCGCAGCCGGAGGCGTTACCGAGGTCAGCGATATCACAAAGCTCAAGGAAATGGGCATAAGCGGCGCAATAATCGGCAGGAGCCTCTACGAGGGCAAAATAGACCTCGCCGAAGCCATCGCCGCCTCAATATAGCTAATCTCAGGCCGATATCCAGCTCTTTAAGCGGCCAGATGCCACCATTACAAGCTGACTCGGCCAATTTGCAGAATTTTTTTGACGTTTGCCCCCGATGCCCTTATACTGTCTGATTAATTATTTATTCAGGGAGATTCTCTATGAAAAGCGGCAAGATTATTGGGGAAGGTATAACCTTTGATGATGTTCTGCTCATACCGGCAGCGAGCGACTTCGTGCCTAATGAGGCTGACACAGCTACAAACCTTACAAACAATATACGCATAAATATACCGCTGATCTCCGCCGCGATGGACACCGTCACCGAATCTGCGCTCGCTATTGCTATCGCACAGGAAGGGGGGATCGGCATAATCCATAAAAATCTCAGCGTTGACGCCCAAAAGCGAGAAGTCGCCAAGGTCAAACGCTCCGAGAACGGCGTGATCCAGGACCCTGTTACGCTCTCGCCAAATGATCTTGTTACTAGTGCCAGAGATGTGATGAACGAACAGAATGTATCGGGCATCCCCATCGTTGACGGCGAAAAGCTCGTCGGCATCCTGACCAGAAGAGATCTTAAGTTCCTCAAGGACGATACCGTCAAGATCGACACCGTAATGACAAAGAATAATCTCGTGACCGGGCCTGAGGGCACAACGCTTCAACAGGCTAGAGAGATACTTCAGCAGCATAAGGTCGAAAAGCTCCTGCTTGTAAATGGCAGCGGCCAACTTGTTGGGCTTATAACAATGCGTGATATTGACCGCTATCAGCAGTACCCGATCTCCGCACGCGACCAGCGCGGCAGGCTCCGCGTAGGTGCTGCTGTCGGGCCCAACGATCATAAACGAATAGAGACTCTTATCGAAGCCGAAGCCGACGTCATCGTAGTCGATACGGCCCACGGTCATTCGAGAAATGTCATTGAAACGGTCAAGTGGATAAAGAGCAATCACAGCATAGACGTTATAGCAGGTAACATAGCAACCGCCGACGCAGCCAAAGCTCTGATCGACGCAGGAGTCAATGCGATCAAGGTCGGCATCGGGCCGGGTGCGATATGTACGACGCGCGTCATCTCAGGCGTTGGCGTCCCGCAGGTTACGGCTGTGATGGATTGCGTTGAAGTGGCAAACAAGCACGGCATCCCGGTTATCGCAGACGGCGGCATTCGAACGTCCGGCGATATCACCAAAGCGATCGCATCGGGCGCATCTACAGTAATGCTCGGATCACTCTTTGCCGGTCTCGACGAGAGCCCCGGCCAACTGGTCATCTATAAGGGCAGACAGTTCAAGGAATATCGCGGCATGGGTTCGATCGGAGCTATGGTTCAGGGTTCCGCCGACCGCTACGGCCAGAAGAGTTCGTCAAAGACCGACAAGCTTGTCCCCGAAGGTGTTGAGGGCAGAGTGCCTTATAAAGGCTCGCTGAGCAATTTCGTTTACCAACTCGTCGGCGGCGTAAGAGCTGGCATGGGCTATTGCGGCACGAAGACCATCGAAGAGCTTCAGAAACATGCTAAGTTCGTAAGAATAAGCTCGGCAAGCGTAAGCGAATCGCATCCGCACGATATTATGATCACAAAGGAATCGCCGAACTACTCCGGATCAGAATCCTTTGAGAGTTAGGCGATTGATGGGCATGGGTGGTCCTACTATATAAATGCACCCACAAGCTTTGCTTGAAGGTGCCACACAGCACTTTTATTGATCTTAAATAATGAGCAAAAATTAAACTTTTACATGGATGGGGATATTTTTAATGGCACGAGAAGTAATTGCAATAATCGATTTCGGCAGTCAATATGGTCAGTTGATAGCACGCAGGGTTCGCGAACACAATGTTTACTCGCAGATATTTCAGCCGAGTGTAACCGCCGATGAACTTTCAAAGCTCGACCTTAAAGGCGTGATCTTCTCCGGCGGTCCGGCGAGTGTATATGCCGAGAATGCCCCGACCTGTGACGAGAAGATATTCGATCTCGGCGTTCCGGTACTGGGTATTTGCTACGGCATGCAGATCGGCTGTAAGATACTCGGAGCCGATATCCACCCTGCAAAGAGCCGGGAATACGGCAGGACCGATCTTGCCATCGACAAACATAGCGACCTTATGGCGAATCTGCCGGAGAGTACCACCGTCTGGATGAGTCACGGCGACCAGGTAAACGA
>DAOVVQ010000017.1 GCA_030637065.1 Planctomycetota bacterium | reverse complement strand
AGCTCAACGTCAAAAAGGGCGACCTTGATAATATCCTGTCGATCCTTCCCGCCGAGAAGAGCCCGACGGTTTCGCCCCTTGCCGACAGTGAGTTTGTGGCTGGGGAGATAATCATCGAAGACAAGATCGAGCGCGAGTTGATACCGCAGCTAAAGCGCGGGGGCGCTTCGGGCATTTTTACCTACGCTCTTAATAAGGTTATTCATTAGTCGGGTTGTCCGTCGAACGTGGGCGGTTGACCGGTGAATATCGAATATCGGGGGTCAATTGTATTGCTTAAATGGGTGAGTTGTTTTTGATTTGAGGTTTTCACTATGTCGGGACATTCGCATTGGGCGGGTATAAAACATAAGAAGGCGGCCAACGACGCCAAGCGCGGCAAGGTCTGGAGCAAGATCGCTCGTATGATAATCGTCGCAGCCAAAGCCGGCGGCGGCGACCCCGGGCAGAACCTGACTCTTCGCTACTCCATCGACAAGGGCAAGGCCGCGAATATGCCCAAAGACACGATCGAAAAGGCCATCAAAAAGGGCACCGGCGAGCTGGGGGCGGTTAACTACGAAGATGTCCTCTACGAAGGGTATGCGCCGGGCGGCGTGGCGATAATGATCGACGGGCTTACGGATAATCGCAATCGTACGGCTCCGGAGATCAAGAAGATATTCGAAAAGCGGGGCGGCTCGTTGGGTGCCAGCGGATGCGTTAACTGGATGTTCAGTAACAAGGGCTTGATCACCGTCAAGACCGATGCGGTCGACGAAAACGACCTGATGGAGCTTGCACTCTCGGCTGGGGCAGACGATATGGAGAATACCGGCGATGTTTTCGAGCTGACATGCGACCCAGCCGCTTATGAAGGGCTTAAAAAGGCGCTCGAGGAAAAAGAGATACCGATAGAGGTCGCGGAATTATCGATGGTGCCGCAAAATACCGTGCCGGTAGACAGTGTTGAAAAGGCACGCAAGATACTCGCCCTGATGGAAGAGTTCGAGGACCACGACGATATCCAGAATGTCTACGCCAACTTCGACATCTCCGACGAGATCCTAAGCCAACTCGATGGCTGATTTTCGGTTTTCAGCGACGGGTGGCAGCCACCGAGGCATCGCCGAGGTGGATGGTTAGTTTTGTAGGGTGGGCCCTGGCCCACGCTGAACCTGAAGACTCCTGATACCTTGAGTTCCGGCCCAAAAGGAGACTGATAAAATGGAAGAAAACGATCAGCAGGAACCGGGCGAGGACATCTCGCCGGCGATACTCAAACGAGCGCTGAAGGCATTCAAGAAGCGGCTCAAACTTACAGCGCTGGATGAAGACTCACGCCTTGGCCGCGGACCGTTTTCAGGGGGGGCGACCGGTACTTGTGCGATTCAACCGCCCAATCAGTATCCGCCTGAAGTGTGGGAAGAACTGCGAAGGCAAGGCAGACTCCGAAGCAGCAGCCACGGACTGTACGAGTTGCCAAAACAAATAAAATAAAATCTTCACATCGCTATTAGTGGTTAGTCGCGGGGTATTTAGCAGACAGTCCCGTGAATCGGGATTTCGCTTCGCTCAATTTCTGTTTGCTTCGCTCAATATGTCTCTAATGTCAAAAACAGCCTTTGTTTGTTTCTATGCGGCAAACAGTTTGGTTGCCATTTGGCGGCCTGTTTTCGTCTTGAATATCCGGTCGATTCGCTTGGCTGTGGCGTCTTTGTCGCCGCCGGCGAATTCGTCGGGGAAGTTTATCAGCCAGTCGGCGTCCCAGAGTATCTGAAACTCGATCGTGTCGATGTCTTTGGCGCTGTGATGGTTGGTGATAATCTTGCAGACGTGGTCGATGGTCTTGTCGTCAAGATCGAGATCGGCCATGATCTGCCGGGCGATTGGCGGGCCCTCGATCTCCTGGTACTTGCCGGCGGCTGAGTTGTGTTTTTTTTCGGCCTCATGAATGCCGATGTCATGGAGGATCGCGGCGGCTTTGACGACGATCGGGTCGCCGCCTTCGTCTGCCAGGATGTAACCGGCATGATTGAGGACGGACAGGGCATGGTCGATCCGCTTCTGGTCGGTGTCAAAGACGGCCTTCATTTGTGTGATCAGCTTGTCGCAGATCGCGGCGGTTCCGTCCGGTGTAATGCTGCCAATGCACTGCTCGGCATACTGGCACCACTCGGCACAGCCAAGGTCGATCCTGGGGTTCCGCACCTTCTTACCGCAGGAACGACATTTCCTGTCGGGCTCATCCTTCCAGAACTCCAGACCCTTCCCACAGCCGGGGCATTTCAATTCAAAAATATCTCCCGGTTTCCAAAACCGCTGGTCCTGACCTGGGCATCTAACCATGATAATATCCCCGAGTTTGCGTCATAATCATTCAATAACTACGCAGTTTATGGTGTTTTGTGGGCGTTTATTCAATAAATACGGACACATCTGCGCCGATGCGCACGCTATTGCACTTGCTTCTGCCAAGAATAGCACCAGTTATTATATTACGCAAGACAAAGGCTAACAATGGGTGGCAGCGTGTTTGGCGACGCCAAGCCGATGGCGGGGAGCGGTTGTGCATACGCCCATCGGTTTGCTGCGCAAACGCGCTGCCACCCTTGCTGCGGACTGTGGGGTTTAGTCTGTTGCAAGTCAAAGGGGCTGGGAGCAGGAATTGTGGGTGGAAGTGAGAAAAATGTGGTTTTGTGGCGGTTGGCGTAGTAAAATGGCGGCAATACGCATTGGGCTTTATTATCGAGCCTGATCCATGCATATAATGCATATTGTCCTGGTGAGGATTTTATATAACCCCTTCAGGGTACATTAAGGGCGTGTGGTGTCGCCTACCCAGGGTGGCGCTTCGCTTACCCTGGGCTGAACTTAACAGCCCCTTCGGGGCAGAATTAGGGTACAAACCGATAAGATAGGTTACAGAACGTACCGATGACATGGGTAACAGTTTTGGGCGTATAATTGTTTGAGGAATGTTCGATGGCTCATGAAAAACTTTGGGAAAAGGTGGCAGCTTTGGATGCGGCGGCGACTGCTCTTGGCGGGTTGTGCGGGTATGACGAGCAATCGGGTTGCTATACGGTTCGGTTTCTGGCGACTGATTACATTGTTGACGCGGCGGGGCGGAGCATTACAGTGGTTCAAGACTGTCAGCAGGGGCCTGAGCTGGGACAAAACGCGGGGCAGGGGGCGGGTTTTCTTGAGCAGCTTTGCATATTAGCGTATTTGCTCGGCGGAAGTGATGTGCCGCTGGCGGGCAGGCTGGTGAAGGCGGAATCGCTTGAGTCGGGGCAGTTTTTCTTTCGGGGGCACCATTCCATGCCGACGGAGAAGCTCAGGGCGGCCTTCGAGGGAGAGCCGGAATTGCTGATCAAGGCGGGAGAGGCGTTAAAAGCGAGCCAGCGGGACTTTGGCGATGCGGCGATCGAGGTTCTGGTATTGCCGCGGGTTCCGGTAACGTTTGTTGTATGGGCGGCGGATGAGGAGTTTGGGGGGCGGGCGAGTATTCTGTTCGATGAGACAGCGGACAGACAGCTTGCGCTCGATGCTATTCTTGCAGCGGTGGAACTGACGGTAAAGGCTCTTATTGCGGCGGTTTCCGGGGATAAGTCCGGTTGAGGTGAAGAGTCCGGTTAAAGAAGGGCGGCAATTGTGGTAAGAAATTCGAGACCTTGTGTTTTCATTGTCGATGACGACGAGTTCCTGCGGGATGCCATGTCGGTAATCCTTCGCAATGCCAGGTTTCAGTGTCGCGGGTTTGGCAATGCGGAGGATTTCTTTCAGAGCCTGACGATGCGGAATTGCGACCTGCTGCTGACGGATCTGCGGATCTGCCCGGCAAATAGCTGTTTGGGGCCTGATATTGGGGCTGGTGAGGTTTGGGGGCGGGGTTCATGCCGAACTGAATCGGGATAATTGTAAATGATTGCATCATAATTGCCAGTGGGCGAGCAAAAATACCGTAGTTTCCACAGTTGTTTCCGCTTGCATGTTACTATAAAGTGGGTTAGTTAATAAACTCAGAGCCGAAGGGAGTGCCTGTCTAAGGGGTGGTTGGTTGTATTGTGACGGGACGAGGTACTGCATCGGGCGATACTTCCTCACAAATGGCAGATATTTGGAGCTTAAGTCATATAGTGAAGTCCGGTCATAAAATTGCAGTAAGCGGCAAGGGTGGCGTGGGCAAAACCACGTTTTGTGCCGTTTTATCGCATTTATTTTCCCAGGACGGCAGTGAGGTCCTTGCGATCGATGCCGATTCGGATCCGAATCTGGCGGCTGCTTTGGGTATTGATGCGGGGGATGCTCCTGATCCGCTGATTAAGATGAAGGACCTGATCGCCGAGCGAACGGGTGCTCAGCCGGGGTCTATGGGTCAGTATTTCAAGCTGAATCCGAAGGTTTCGGACCTGCCGGAGAAGTTTTGCGTTGAGGCTGGCGGAGTTAAATTGCTGTCTTTGGGGAGTATTGAGGGGGCTGGGACGGGATGTGCTTGTCCTGAGGGGGCGTTTTTGAAGGCTTTGCTGGCATATACGATTCTCCAGAGGGAGGAAATCCTGCTTGTCGATATGGCGGCGGGTCTTGAGTTTATGGGCAGGGCGTGCGTGCAGGGCGTAGATGTGCTTGTCGTTGTCGTCGAGCCGGGCTCGCGGAGTATTGAAACTGCCGTCCATATTGCACAGATGGGCTTGCAGATGGGCATAACACACGTCGGGGCTTTCGTCAACAAGGTCGTCGATGCCGGTCAGGTCGAGGAAATCCGGTCGCGGCTGGGTGATATTCCGGTTTTGGGCAGTTTCGGTTATGACCGGGCTTTGCAGGCGGCTGATATGGAGCGGGCTGCGGTAGTTGGCGCCAGCGAAGAACTGGTTGTCGCGGTGAAGAAGGCGAAGGAGACGATGTTGGAGTTGTTTTTTTGAGCGTCTAAGCCGCGGCGTGATCGTGCGGTGGGATTATGTTGAAGAGCATTTAAGCGTAAGAATCTGTAATATTGTAAGGAAAAGCTATGGATCCGAAAGAACGCAGTATAGATAAGGCCTCCCAGCAGTTGATCCAGCGGATGGCCGATCTTGGTCAGGAAAATGCCTGGGACAGGCTCGAGAAGCAGATGCCGCAATGTGGGTTTGGCAAGCAGGGGGTTTGTTGCCGGATATGTTCAATGGGTCCTTGTCGAATTACAAAGAAGGCGCCGGCGGGTGTTTGCGGCGCCGATGCCGATACGATCGCAGCAAGAAATCTTTTGCGGATGATTGCCTCCGGTGCAGCAGCGCATTCCGACCACGGGCGGGATATTGCGCATACATTCAAGATGGCAATCGATAGTGCCAACTGTGATTATATGATTAAAGACGAGCGGAAACTGAAAGAGGTCGCTGCAAGGTTCGGCATCAAGACAGACGGCAAGGAGATAAAGGAAATTGCCACGGAACTGTTTGATATAGTGATGAACGATTTCGGCAGACATGAAGGCACACTTTCGACTGTTGCCGCTTATGCATCCCCTGCAAGGCTGAAAATATGGCAGCAGTTGGGTGTAACCCCGCGGTCAATAGATCGCGAGATAGTGGAGATTATGCACAGAACACACATGGGCGTAGGCGCAGATTACAAAAATCTTGTTAAGCAGGGAATACGCTGTAGTCTCGCCGACGGCTGGGGCGGCTCGCTTATAGCAACGGAGCTTTCGGACATTTTGTTTGGCAGCCCACAGGCGATTCGATTTGGAGCCAATCTGGGTGTACTTGACGAAAAACAGGTCAACATTATTGTTCATGGGCACGAACCGGCCCTGTCGGATATTGTCGTTGCGGTATCTCAGGAGGATGAGCTTATAAAAATGGCCGAAGAAAAGGGCGCCGAAGGCATCAACATCGCCGGCATATGCTGCACTGCGAACGAAATATTGATGCGTCACGGAATTGCTGTTGCGGGGAATTTTCTGCAGCAGGAACTGGCGGTAATGACCGGCGCCGTTGACGTGATGTTGGTGGATGTCCAGTGTATTATGCCGGCCCTTGGTTCTCTTAGCAGTTGTTTCCACACAAAGCTGATTACAACATCGCCTAAATGCAAGATACCCGGTGCCGAGCACATCGGATTCAGTGAAGACAAGGCGACAGAGGTTGCCCGTACGATTGTCAAGACAGCCATCGACAATTTTGTAAACAGAAGAGGCGATATTAATATTCCAAAAGCTAAAGAGCATGGAGTGGCCGGCTTTACTACGGAGAATACTTTTTATAATCTCGGCGGCACTTTCCGCGGCACTTTCCGTCCATTAAATGATGGTGTTATTTCAGGGCGTCTGCGTGGTGCAGCAGGGGTTGTTGGTTGTAATAATCCAAAGCAGACACACGATTATTGCCATATCGCGATGATGAAAGAGCTTATCAAGAATGATGTTTTGGTTGTTAGCACCGGTTGCGGCGCCATAGCCGCGGGCAAAGCGGGACTTATGAGACCGGATGCAGCGGCAAAATACTGCGGTAAAGGACTGCGGGAGATATGCGAAACTGTTGGAATACCGCCGGTACTGCATGTCGGCTCTTGTGTGGATAACAGCAGGATTCTTACGATACTGGCAAATATTGTAGCCGAGGGGGGCTTGGGGGAAGACTTTGCTGATTTACCCGTTGCCGGTGCCGCACCTGAATGGATGTCAGAAAAGGCTGTTTCCATCGGTATGTATTTTGTTGCGTCGGGAGTTTATACCGTTATTGCCGAGCCGTTGCCTGTTCTGGGGTCGGAGAACCTGACTCGATATTTAACCGACGAGATAGAAAAGGAAGTCGGCGGCAAATGGGCCTTTGAACGGGACCCCATTAAGGCTGCCGGTATGATGATTGAGCATATTGAGTCCAAACGCGACGCCCTGGGGATAAACGAAAAGACCGAACGTAAACTTTATGATATGGAAGCTCGTCGTGAGTTGACTTTTTAAGAGATTCACTGGAGTTTTGCAAAAGTTCGAGATTTAATTCAGAAAGAGGCAGGTTAGAATATGTCAATAATTATCGCAGCGGCGGCTATTCGTGGCGCCTACAAGATAGTCGATCAGGCTAAGGAAATTTACAAAAAGGCTGTTGAAGAAAAGGGTGCGGATTCGCCCGTCGCTTTTCCGAATACAGGTTACTATATTCCGATCATTTATTCGATGACGGGTATCGCGGTGGAGAAGCTATCGGATTTCGACGAGATTTTCGCTGAAATCGACAGGCTCGTGCCCGAGCCGGTCGACGAGGAGTTTTGGCTTCCTTACTTAGGCCCGGTCCTTGATGCCGGGATGGCGACGCTGTACGCCGAGGAGATTATCGAGGCGTGCAAGTACCTCATCGGTCCCAATCCCGTCGACGACCTCTGGCTTGGTGCGGCGGACGATGTGATCATGCGTGAGCGCGGCATTCAGTTCGTTGATGGCACCGCGCCTGGTTTTGCCGCGATAGCAGGCGCCGCTCCCGATGTCGAGACAGCGGTTGAAATTGCCCGCAAGCTCCAGGAGAAGCGGCTCTATGTCTTTATGCACTCTAACGATAACGGTACTTCCTTTGCCGAGCAGCTCGTCGAGGGCGGTGTGCAGTTGGGCTGGGATACTCGTCTGGTTCCATTCGGACGCGGCATAACGTCGGCAGTTTACGCGTTGGGCTTTGCCAGCAGGGCGGCTCTTAGCTTTGGCGGTGTTCAGCCGGGCGATTTTCGCCGGAACCTGCTCTATAACAAGAACCGCGTCTTTGCGTTCGTGATGGCGCTTGGCGAGGTTACCGATGAGTGGTATGCGACGGCTGCGGGTGCTATTAATTATGGCTTCCCGACGATCGCCGATTCGGATATTCCCGAGATCCTGCCGACGGGTATATGCACTTACGAGCATGTTGTTTCCAATATCCCGCACGACCAGATCGTCGAAAAGTGCATCGAGGTTCGCGGCCTTAAGGTCAAGATCAGCGAGGTGCCGATTCCGGTATCGTACAGCCCCGCCTTCGAGGGCGAGCGTATTCGCAAGGACGATATGTACTGCGAGTTCGGCGGCAACCGCACTCCGGCGTTCGAGTGGTTTAACACCCTTGACAGCAAGGACGTCGAGGACGGTAAGATCGAGGTCATCGGGCCTGAGATCGACGATATCGAAGAGGGTGGCAATCTGCCGCTGGGTATCGTTATCGAAGGGTCGGGCAGGAAGATGCAGTCGGATTTCGAGCCGGTACTCGAGCGTCAGGTGCATACCTTCATCAATGAGGCCCAGGGTATATGGCACATGGGCCAGCGCGATATAAACTGGCTGCGGATCAGTAAGGACGCCAAAAAGGCCGGGTTTAAGATCGAGCATTTTGGCAGCATCCTCCACGCGATGCTGCATGAAAAATATGGCAAGATCGTAGATAAGATCCAGGTGAAACTCTACACCGAAGAGGCCAAGGTCCTCGAACTTCGCGAGAAGGTGCGAAAGGTGTACGGCCAACGCGACGAGCGGCTGGCTGGGATGGTCGATGAGAGCGTCGATACGTTCTATTCCTGCTCGCTGTGTCAGAGTTTTGCTCCGGATCATATTTGTGTTATCACTCCCGAGCGGAGCGGCCTGTGCGGTGCGTATAGCTGGCTCGACGGCAAGGCGGCATACGAGATAACGCCGACGGGACCGAATCAGCCTATCGCCAAGGGTAACGCCGTCGATGCGACGATCGGCCAGTGGGACAAGGTAAACGATTTTATCAGTTCGACGACGCAGGGCAAGATCGAATGTATGTCGGCGTATTCGATGATCGTCGATCCGATGACCAGTTGCGGATGCTTCGAGTGCATCTCTGCGATTTTGCCTTCGACCAACGGGATCATGATCGTCAACCGTGAGTTTACCGGTATGACGCCGAGCGGTATGAAATTTTCCACGCTGGCCGGCACCGTCGGCGGCGGCAATCAGACACCGGGGTTTGTCGGGCATTCCAAGCATTATATCAGTTCGAAAAAGTTCATCTTCGCCGAAGGCGGGGTCCAGCGAATCGTCTGGATGCCAAAGGCGCTCAAGGACGACGTGAAGGAACAGCTCATTAAGCGGGCGGACGAACTCGGTCTGGGCGGTGAGGCATTCTTCGATAAGATCGCCGACGAGACCCACGGAGAGACCGAAGAGGAGATCATGGAGTACATCACCAAGGTCGGACATCCGGCCCTGGAAATGGACGAGATGTTCTAAGGTCGAGTGAGACCTTTTGCGATGCAAATTCCTGCGTAAGCGATAGAGGCGATGCAGGCGACAAAGATTACAGTGGGCCGATAGCCCGCAGAATGAAAACCGAAAAATGCGAGGTACTAAAATTATGGCTTTAACGGGACTACAGATTTTCAAGATGTTGCCCAAGAGCAACTGCAAAAAATGCGGCAAGCCGACCTGTCTGGCCTTCGCTATGGCTTTGGCCCAGAAGAAGGCCAACCTGGACGAGTGTCCGACGGTTTCCGATGAGGCACGAACGGCTCTGGCGGAGGCATCTTCGCCACCGATCCGGATGGTCAAGTTCGGAACCGGCGACAGCCAGGTCCAGATCGGCCAGGAGACCGTGATGTTCCGTCACGATGAAAAATTCTACAATCCGACGGTGATCGCCGTGAACGTTTCGGATAGTCTGACCGGCGACGCCCTCAAGTCGCGTCTCGAGCAGATAAACGAACTCCAGTTCGAGCGTGTCGGCACGCATATCCAGGTTAACGCCGTTGCGGTCGTTAATGACAGCGGCTCAGCCGATAGTTTTGCCGCCTGCGTAGAAGCGGTCAGCCAGGGCAGTTCGCTGGCGATGATACTGCTGTCGGAATCGGCGGATGCGTTATCGGCGGCGACGGCGAAGGTTGCAGGCGTTACGCCCTTGATCGGTTATGCGACCGCTGACAGTGCGGAGGCTGTGGCGAAGGTTGCCAAGGAAAACAAATGTCCGGTGATTGCCGCTGGGGCCGATCTTGAGACTTTGGCCGATCTTACCGAAAAGATCAAGGCCGCCGGTGTCGAGGATATCGTCATGGCGATCCAGAAGACGGCCCTTAAGGACCAGCTTCATACGCTCTCGGAGGCGAGGGCGCTGGCGTTAAAGAAGACATTCCGACCGTTGGGTTATCCGACGATCTCGTTAGCGGTTCAAGGCAGTCCGGATGAGCAGGCGGCTGAGGCCATTTCGCTGCTCTGCAAGTATTCGAGCGTCGTCGTGATAGAGACCGCGGAAAAATATGCCGTGCTGCCGATCCTGACGGCGATCATGAATATCTACACCGATCCGCAAAAGCCCGTCCAGGTCGAGGCGAAGATCTACCCGATCGGCGAGCCGGGCGACGATGCTCCGGTGCTGCTGACGACTAATTTCTCGCTGACCTACTATACGGTCGAGTCCGATGTCGAGGCCAGCCGCGTGCCGTCTTATATAATGGTTGTCGATACCGAGGGCACCAGTGTGCTTACGGCCTATTCCGGCGATAAGCTCAACGAAAAGGTCGTCGGCGAGGCGCTGAAAAAGCATAATGTTGCGGACCTTGTTAAGCATAAGAAACTGGTCATCCCCGGCTATGTCGCGGTGATGAGCGGCAAGGTCGAAGAGGAGACCGGCTGGGAAGTGATAGTCGGCCCGAGGGAATCGTCAATGCTGCCGAAGTTCCTGCAGGAAGCGGTGTGATTTAGTGGACAAACGCAAGACAAAAACCTGCATGGTCCATTTTCAGCCCAGCGGCGTTAAGGTCGAGGTTCCGGAAGGGACCGTCCTCTTAGAGGCCGCGCGCAACGTTGGCGTCTATCTTAGCAGTATATGCGGCGGCGACGGTTATTGCGGCAAGTGCAAGGTAACGGTCAACGACGGCGATTTCAAGTGCAAGCCGACGACGCTGCTGACGGGCGAAGAGGTCCGCCAGAATATTGTCTTAGCCTGCCAGACGAAGATCCTTTCCGATATGATCCTTACCATCGGCAAGAGCCACACGCTGGAGACGGACCAGATACTCATGGGGATCGATACCTCGCGGATCGGGCTTGTCTCGGGCAAGGTGCCGGAAAAGGCGTTCGCGTTCGAGCCGCTGGTAAAGAAGATATATCTTGAGATGACCCCGCCGACGGTCGAGGACCACACAGCCGACCATGAACGACTCAACACGGCGATACGCCACAGGATGAATATCGATTCGCCGGCCTTGCAGATGGGGTTTCGGGTGTTGCAGGAACTTCCGGTGCTGCTGAAGAAGGCCGATTATAAGGTTACGGCGACAATTGGCCATCGCGGCGGGGCGATGGAGATAGTCCAGGTAGAGGCCGGCAATTGCTCGCAGACGAACTATGCCATCGCCGTTGACCTGGGAACCACCACGGTTGTGGCCCATCTTATCGATTTGATCAGCGGCAAAACGGTCGATACCGAGGCCGCATATAACAGCCAGATAAACTTCGGCGAGGATTACATACGCAGGATCATCTACGCCGAGCAGAATGACGCCTTCGAGAAGATGCAGACCTGCATGGTGGACGATATTAACAGTCTTATTGTGACGCTTGCCGAGCGAAACAAGACCAGCCTTCAGGATATAACGGCTGTGATAGGTGCCGGCAATACGGCGATGACGCATTTTCTGCTGAATCTGGATTCGACGCGGATCCGCCGCGAGCCTTATGTCGCCTCAGCCAGTTTTATCCCGCCGATCCGTGCCGCTGAGGTTGGCATCCAGATAAATAAACGCGGGCTTTTGTACTGTCTGCCCAGTGTTGCCGCTTATGTCGGCGGCGATGTCGTATCCGGCGTGCTTGCGACCGGGATGAACAGACGTCAGGAGCTGGCTCTGTTTGTCGATATCGGTACCAACGGCGAGGTTGTGTTGGGTAATAAGGACTGGATGATGTGTGCTTCCAGCTCCGCCGGTCCGGCCTTCGAGGGCAGCGGAGTCAAACACGGGATGCGTGCGGCAAGCGGAGCCATTGAAAAGCTGCGAATAAAGGAAGACGGCACGATCGATTATGAGACGGTCGGCGATGCCAAACCGATAGGTGTTTGCGGGTCGGGCCTTTTGGATACTTTGGCCGAACTGTTTACGGCTGGGGTGATCGACCGGGCGGGAAAGTTTCAGCTCAAAGACGATCCCCGGCTCAATGAAGGTGAAGATGGTCTCGAGTATACGCTTGTCGAGGCCTACGATGACCACCATGCGATCGTGATAACGCAGGCTGACATTAACAACCTGATCCGTTCCAAGGCGGGGGTCTTTGCCTGCATCAAATCGCTCCTTGATTCCGCCGACAAAAAAATCGAAGACCTCGACGCCGTCTATCTGGCAGGGGGGTTCGGTAACTATCTGAACGTCGAGCGTGCGGTAACTATTGGCCTGCTGCCGGGCGTCGATATCGAAAAGATCCACTTCGTGGGCAATACCTCGATCGCCGGCGCCAAGATGACGCTGTTTAGTCGCCAAGCGCAGATCGAGGTCGAGAAGATCGCAACTTCGATGACTTATCTGGACCTGATGAGCCATCCGGATTATATGAACGAGTTTATCAGGTCGAATTTTCTGCCGCATACGGATTTGACGCTGTTTCCTTCGGGCAAGGTCCCGGCTCAGCGTAACTGAATTGAGAATAAACGATCGTAACGTTTTAGCCAAATGCAAGAAAGCAGGAATCTGCCTCTGGCGGATGCTATTTCATGCTGGATTCCCGCTTTCGCGGGAATGACAAGGACGGCACTGTGGGCAGCATGGGTAACAAGTTACCCATCCTACGGGCGCCTTCGCGGGAATGACAAGACGCATGCAGCACTTGACTAAAATGTTACAAACGATCGAATGTGATCGACGAATATAAAGGTGATTGATAAATGACGAGATCGATAGCAATAAGCGGCAAAGGCGGCACTGGCAAGACGACGCTGACGGCCCTTATGATAAGGTGCCTGTTGGAGCGGTCGGCTGGGCCGGTTTTGGCTGTCGATGCCGATGCGAACGCCTGTTTGGGTATTACGCTCGGTGTCGAGCCGGAAGGGACCATTGCGGACCTTCGCGACGATGTTCTGAACCAGAAGACGCCTTTGTCGCAGGGCGCAGGTAAGCTAAAATTGTTCGAGATGGGCTGTGAGCAGCTTTTGACCGAGTCGAAGGGTTTTGACCTGCTGACAATGGGTCGTCCGGAGGGGCCGAAGTGCTATTGTGCGGTTAATAACGTTCTTCGCAGTTTTCTCGACCGCCTCAGCGGCTCGTACGGGTGGGTCATTACCGATAACGAGGCTGGGATGGAGCATATTTCCAGGCGGACGACGAATAATGTCGACGGGCTTTTTATTGTCGGCGAACCGACGCGGGTGGGTATCGTTACGGCAAAGCGGATCATCGAACTGATCGCGACGCTTCCTATTTCCATCGGGCAGATCGGCGTCATCTGGAACCGCACCGGCAAGGAAGTTGACGTCGAACTTGGCGGTGCCGTTAACTTAGGCAGCGTGCCGCATGACGAAGAGGTATTTAACCTGGCGATGGAAGGCAGGAGCGTTTTTGAACTTGACGCGGAAAACCCCGCCCTTAAGGCGGTGGCAACTATATTAAACGAAAAGTTGAATTTAGCACAGAGAACATAAGTGGAGGGATTCTAAATGGCAGTTCCTAAAATTGCTGACAGTTACGCCGGCTCCGTAAGTCGCGTCGTGATCGGCGCTACAAGCGATTCCGGCGGCACGAGGACATCAACCGTTACGGTAGGCGGGGCGACGAATATCGTCTATGGCTCGACCGAGCAGACGGGTGAAAAGCCTGTCATTGCCATCGATGTACTCGATACGGCGCCGGCCGACTGGCCCGAGCACTTAGTTGAGCCTTATAAGGATGTGCTGGACGACCCGGCTGCGTGGGCGAAGAAGGCGGTCGAGGAGTTCGGTGCGGATATTATCTGTCTTAAATTTGACGGCATCCACCCCGATCAGGGCGACAAGGACGCGGACCACGCCGTTAAGGTGACCAAGGCTGTGCTCGCAGCGGTTGGCGTTCCGCTGATACTGTGGGGCTGTGGCTACGACGAGAAGGATAATGCCATCATGCCGAAGGTCTCCGAGGCTGCCAAGGGCGAAAACTGCCTGATCGGGACCGTTACCGAAGGCAACTACAAGTCTCTTGCCGCGATCGCCTTAGCCGACGGGCACAACCTCATTACCGAAGCTCCGCTGGATATCAACATTGGCAAGCAGGTCAATATTCTCGTTTCGGATATGGGTTTTCCGCTGGAGCGGATCGTTACGTTCCAGAGCACGGGCGCGTTGGGCTACGGGATCGAGTACAGCTATTCGATCCAGGAGCGTCAGCGTCTGGCAACGTTGGGCGGCGATAAGATGATGGCTATGCCCTCTATAAGCGACGTCGGCAGTGAGGCGTGGCGGGCGAAAGAGGCGAAATCGACGGATGTGCCCGGCTGGGGCGACGCTGCCGATCGCGGGCCGGCATGGGAGGCATCGACGGCGGTGTGTCTGTTGCAGTCCGGGATCGATATCATTCGTATGCGGCACCCCAAGGCCATCGAAACCGTCAAAAACTGTATTAACAAATTAAGCTAACTCTTTCAGCAGTAGGAGGTTATTCTTATGATAGCTGTTGGTGAACGAATTAACGGGATGTTCAATGATGTCAAGGGGGCCATTGCCGATAAGGACAAGAAGGTCATTCAGGACCTTGCCAAAAAGCAGACCGAGTGCGGGGCGACCTATCTCGACGTAAACGTAGGCACCGCCGCAGCCGATCAGCACGCCACGATGGCATGGCTGGTCGAGACGATCCAGGAGACGTGCGATACGCCCCTGTGTCTCGATTCGCAAAAGCCCGACGTCATCGCCGCGGGGCTCAAGGCAGCCGATACGAGCAACGGCATTTTGCTCAACTCCTCACCGCTGAATAAAAAGTCCGACGAAGATATCCTCGATAAGTATCTCGATATGGCCGAATCGGCGGGGCCCCAGGGCAAGCTGATCACGCTGACCATGGACAAGAACGGCGTCCCGCAGGATATCGATACCCGCGTGGCTATCGCCGCTGAGATCGTTGAAAAGGCGATGGATCGGGGCTTTGCAGCCGACCGGCTCTTCATCGATTCGATCGTCCTGCCCGTCAAGGTGCCCGATGCCCAGCAACAGCCGACCAACATACTCGCCGCCATCGGCCAGATACTCTACCTGTCGGACCCGCCGCCGCACCTGATGGTCGGCCTGTCGAATCTCTCGCAGGGAACCACGGAAAGAAGCCTGATCAACAGGACGTTCCTGGCGATGGCTGTTTCACACGGCCTCGACGGAGCTATCGTCGACGTACTCGACGAAAAGCTGATGAACGTGCTGGCGACGGCGGAACTTTTGATGAATAAGCAGCTTTATTCGGACAGTTATCTGAAGGTGTATTCAGGTGGCTCGAAATAAGCCGACCGTGTGGGCCAAGGCTGCCCTACGAGGCTTGGCGCCAATGATAGGTGTGCGAGAAATACGGAAATCTGACTCGAACGAAGGAAAGAGGAATACGAAATGAAATTAGACCCGACGAAAATGCAGGACTGGCAGGTAGCGGAAGCTGCCGAGGAGAACATGAGGCCGCTGGAGGAGTTGACCAGCGAATTAGGACTTGCCTACGGCGAGATGATACCGATGGGCAGGACACTGGCCAAGGTTGATTACGCCAAGGTGCTCGAGAGGCTCAAAGGTGCTCCGCAGGGCAAGTATATTGACGTTACCGCGATCACCCCCACACCCTTAGGCGAGGGCAAGACCACTACGGCCATAGGTCTGATACAGGGCCTTGGAAAGATCGGCAAGAGTGTAGTCGGCGCGATCCGCCAGCCGAGTGCGGGACCGACCTTCAACATCAAAGGCTCGGCAGCCGGCGGCGGCCTGGCCCAGTGCATTCCGCTGACGCCTTTTTCTATTCGTCTGACCGGTGATATCGACAGCATAACCAATGCCCATAATCTTGCGATGGTCGCTTTGACCTCGCGTATGCAGCACGAGCGCAACTACGACGATGCCCGGCTTGCGAAGAGTAATCTTAAAAGGCTCGACATCGACCCTGACGCGATCCAGATGAAGTGGGCGATGGACTTCTGCGCACAGTCGCTGCGAAATATCACCATCGGCAAGGGCGGGAAGATGGACGGTTTCGAGATGGAATCCGGTTTCCAGATAGCCGTTTCCAGTGAAGTAATGGCGATCCTGGCTGTCTCGCGCGACCTGAAGGACTTCAGGAAGAGGATGGGCAAGATCGTCGTCGCCTACGATAAGCAGGGCAACAAAGTAACCACCGCGGATCTGGAAGTCGACGGCGCGATGACCGCCTGGATGGTCGACGCCCTCAACCCGACTCTGATGCAGACTATCGAAGGCCAGCCGGTATTCGTTCACGCCGGACCCTTCGCCAACATCGCCATCGGGCAAAGCTCCATCATCGCCGACCTTATCGGCACGCGGCTGTCGGATTACTTAGTGACCGAAAGCGGATTCGGTGCCGATATCGGCTTTGAAAAATTCTGGAACCTCAAGTGCCGCATGTCCGGCATTACCCCCAACGCCGTGGTTATCGTCGCTACGATACGCGCCTTGAAGATGCACGGCGGCGGACCGGCGGTCAAGCCCGGAGTAGCCATGGACGAGGCGTATACCCGCGAGGATCTCGGACTTGTCGAGAAGGGTTGCGAGAACCTCGTTTCGCACATCGAGACGGTCAAGAAAAGCGGCGTAAAGCCGATCGTCTGTGTAAACAGCTTCTACACCGACACAAAGGACGAGATAGCCATTGTTCGCAGAATCGCCGAGCAGCACGGGGCACTGTCAGCGGTGTCGAGGCACTGGCTAAAGGGCGGCGACGGCGCCATCGAACTGGCTGAGGCCGTTGTGCAGGCCTGCGAAGAGCCGGCAGGGGAGTTCAAGTTCCTTTACGAACTGGAAACGCCTTTAAGGGACAGGATCGAGCTGATCGCCAAGGAAGTTTATGGCGCCGACGGTGTAAGCTACAGTGACGATGCCCTCGAAAAGGCCAAGAAACTCGAAGCCGATCCGGAAACCAGCAAGATGGGAACGTGCATGGTCAAGACGCATCTTAGCCTTTCGCACGATCCTGAGCTTAAGAACCGCCCGACTGGATGGACGCTGCCGATTCGCGACATCATGGTCTACGACGGTGCCGGTTTTGTCGTGCCCATCGCAGGCGGGATCAAGCTGATGCCAGGGACAGCCTCGAATCCGGCATATCGCAAGATCGACGTCGACGTGGAAACCGGAAAAGTAGAGGGCCTGTTTTAGCCATTACCCGGCAGGCCAAGTGCCCGTCGGGCGACGATTTACAGGAACATCGCGGTCCTGCGCAGCGTACACAGCAGTGACGCCAGGGGGAACGCATAAAACAAGATTATGGCGGACGCTAACAAAAAGACGGGTTCGGTAATGGTCGTGGGCGCTGGCATCGCCGGTATTCAGTCTGCGCTCGATCTTGCCGATTCGGGGTATAAGGTCTATCTTGTCGAGTCCAGTACCGCGATCGGCGGGCGAATGGCTCAGCTTGACAAGACTTTTCCGACGAACGACTGCGCGATGTGTACGATCTCGCCGCGACTCGTTGCCGCTGGGACGCACCGCAATATCGAGATAATCACCAATGCCGAACTGACGGAGTTGACGGGTGAGGCGGGCAATTTCAGCGCCAAACTTACCCTTCAGCCGAACTTTGTCGACCTTGAAAAATGCACCGGATGCGGAGCCTGCGCTGAGGAATGCCCGGTTCCCGTCAAGGACGAATACAACCAGTTGTTGTGCGACCGGAAGGCGATCTTTAAGAAGTATCCGCAGGCTGTGCCGAACAAGTTCGCCATGACCCGCCTGGGCGCAGCTCCATGCTACGATGCCTGCCCCATCCACGGCAATCCCAGCGGATATGTCGCACTCGCAGCCGCGGGCAACTTCAAGGAGGCCTACGAATCGGCGATCGCCAATAATCCGTTCCCGTCGATCTGCGGAAGGATCTGCGAGCATCCGTGCGAGCAGAAATGCAACCGCGTCAATCTCGATGAGCCGGTCTCCATCGCCTATATAAAGCGATTCCTCGCCGACTGGCACGAGCAGCACGGCGAAAAGCTCACCCCCGAGGAAAAGCAGGCCACCATCGAAGAAAACGGGAAAAAGGTCGCAGTAATAGGCTCGGGACCAGCCGGTCTGTCTGCGGCACTGGAACTGAGGCTGATGGGCTACGGCGTTACGATCTTTGAGAAGCACGGCGTTCTCGGCGGCATGATGCGGATCGGCATTCCCGAATACCGGCTGCCAACCGAGATCATCGAACGCGATATACAGAATATCCTCGACTACGGCATCGAGGTCAGGCTCAACAGCCATATTCAGCATGAGCAAGACGTCGAGTCGATCTTTGGCGATGGTTTCGAGGCGATATTTCTTTCCGTCGGCTCCCACAAGAGTATGGCGATGGGGATGGAAGGCGAGGACCTGGAGAATGTTTCGAGCGGGATCGACTTCCTGCGAAATGTCAGGCTCGGCAATATCACATCCGTCAAGGAAAACGTTACCGTCATAGGCGGCGGCAACGTCGCGATGGACTGCGCCCGAACAGCGACGCGTCTCGGGGCGAAAAAGGTAAACATCGTCTGCCTCGAAGCACGCGACAAGATGCCCGCCTATCCGTGGGAAGTCGATTGGGCCTGCGAAGAGGGTGTTAGCATCAGCGCAGCCAAGGCCACGAAAAAGATTCTCGAAAAGGACGGCAAATTCGCGGGTCTGGAACTATTGGACGTAAAGAAGCTGGCGTTCGTGGAAGGCAGGCTCGATCTGGAAACCATCGAAGGCAGCGAGCAGGTCCTCGACGGCGACGAACTTATAGTAGCTATAGGCCAAAAGCCCGAATTAGGCATGTTGGGTGAATGTGGAAAGATCAAACTTACTCGCCGGGGAACGGTTGAGGTCGATGAAAAAACACACATGACAAGCTGGAAGGGCGTCTTCGTCGGAGGCGATGTCATTCGTGGCGCGGCAAGTGTCGTTCAGGCGACAGCCGACGGCCAGCAGGCTGCCAAGGCGATCGACGCCTATGTCAAGGGCGAAGAATTTGTGCCCGAGGAGTTTAATGCCCCCATCGTTGAGATATCCGGTGAGGAGCTTAAGGAGCGCGGAGAAAAAACCATTGCCCGCCATGAGATGCCCGTAATCGGGCTTGATAAGCGGGGCGGATTTGACGAGGTCGATCTTGGCTTCACCGAGGAGATGGCCAAAGCCGAGGCCGAGCGGTGCCTGTATTGTTCCGTTTGCTCATGGTGCGGGCTGTGCGAAAAGGTCTGCGAGGCCGACGCGATCGCTTATAACGAGGTGATGAAGGAAAAACCGCTCGATGTCGGGGCTGTGGTCCTGGCGCCGGGCTTTGACCTCTATGACGTCGAGAAAAAAGGCGAATACGGATACCGGCGGTTCCCCAACGTCGTCAGCGGGCTCGACTTCGAGAGGCTCTTAAGCGCCTCGGGCCCGTGCGAAGGCCACGTCGTCAGACCGTCCGACGGCGTCGTGCCAAAGAGGATCGCATTTATACAATGCGTCGGATCGCGAGACCAGGACAATCCGTACTGCTCGTCCGTCTGCTGCATGTACGCCACAAAACAGGCCATCATCGCCAACGACCATCTGGACGAGGTCGACTGCACGATATTCGTCATGGACGTGCGGGCATTCGGTAAAGGCTTTGACGAATACTACGAAAGGGCGAAGGAAAAATACGGTGTCCGGTACATTTACACCAGGCCTTCCGACGTGAGACAGGATTTCAAAACGGGCAACCTGTTCATCCAGCACAGCGATGACGGCCAAAACTGGGTTGACGAGGAATTCGACATGGTCGTCTTGTCGGCGGGTCTGTGCCCGTCGGAAGGATCGACTGCTCTGGCAAAAGTCTGCGGCATTGAGATGAACCATTACAATTTCGCCAAGTCAGCCGATTTCGTTTCCACATCCTCTTCGCGGGAGGGTATCTACCTCGCGGGCGCATTCGAGAGCCCCAAGGACATCCCCGAGAGTGTTACCCAGGCAAGCGGTGCGGCTGGGGCGGCGATGGAACTTTTGGCCGATGTTCGCGGAACAGAGGTCGCCGACAAGCATTATCCCGAGGAACAGGACGTCGCTGGCAAGGAAACGCGGATCGGCGTGTTCGTCTGCCACTGCGGTTCCAATATCGGTGGTGTCATCGACTGCAAAAAGGTCGCCGACCTGGCCGCTGGCATGAGTAACGTGGTTTTCGCCACCGACCTTACATACTCCTGCTCGCCCGACGGCCTTAAGACCATAAAGGAGAAGATCGAGGAATTCGGTGTCAACAGGGTCGTCGTCGCATCATGCACGCCGCGGACGCATGAACCGCTCTTCCAGGAGACGCTCAGGGAGGCCGGGCTTAACGCGTATCTCTTCGAGATGGCCAATATCCGCGACCAGTGTACGTGGGTCCACGCCAAACTCGGCAATCTCACCGAGGAAAAGGCCGTCGACCTCGTCAAGATGGCGGTAGGGCGGGCAAAGACGATCGAGCCGCTCGTTACCAAGACCTATATCCCGAAAGATAGTGCCATCGTCGTCGGCGGCGGCGTCGGCGGAATGACCGCGGCCCTGAGCATTGCCAATCAGGGTTTTGCCGTCCACCTGATAGAGAAGACCGACCTGCTCGGCGGAAACCTTCGTAACATAAGCGGAACCGTCGAGGGCCTAAAGCCCCGCGAGTTCTTACAAGACCTGCTTAGCCTGGTTCAGAGCAATAATAACATCACCGTATATACCAATTCTACGGTCAAGGAGTGCAAGGGCTTTATCGGCAACTTCGAGACGGTTGTCGTCAGGGATTCTGGGGAGGAGATCGAAATCGAACACGGCGCCGCCATAATTGCCATCGGCGCTGTCGAATCCAAACCCGCCGAATACCTCTACAGCCGAAACGAAAATGTCCTGACCCAGATGGAGTTCGAGGACCGCATCGAAAAGGATGTCGAGTTCGTCGGTGATCTCAAGGGAGTGGTATTGATGCGGTGCGTCGGCGCGAGGGCGCCCGGTAGGATGATCTGCAGCCGGATCTGCTGCACCGAGGCGATAAAGAACGCGATCAGCATTAAGAAGGCCAATCCCGCCGCCAACGTCGCCGTCCTTTACCGCGACATGCGGACCTACGGATTCAAGGAGGATTACTACAACCAGGCCCGCGAGATGGGGGTATTGTTCTTCCGCTACGATCTGGACGGCAAACCCGTCGTCACGGAAACGACCTCCGGCGGCCTTGAAGTCTGCGTTAAGGACTTAAATTCCGGTCTGGATATCAGCTTTACGCCGGATGTATTAGCCTTGAGCGCCGCGATGATTCCCGCCTCGAGCAATCAGGACGTGGAGACCGCGTTTAAGGTTCCGATCACCCTCGAAGGATTCTTCCTTGAGGCCCACATGAAACTAAGGCCGGTGGACTTCGCCTCCGATGGGCTGTTCCTCTGCGGAACGTGCCACGGACCAAAGTTCATCGACGAGACAATATCGCAGGCCCAGGCCGCCGCTGCGAAGGCGGTCGGGATCCTCTCGCGAAAGGTAATGGAGGTCAGCGGCATCGTCTCGGTGGTCAACCCGGACCTGTGCGCATCGTGTCTGACCTGCGTCCGCACGTGCCCGTACAATATCCCGAAGATAAACGAAGACGGCGTTGCGGAGATCGAGACCGCGATGTGTCACGGCTGTGGAATATGCGCATCGGAGTGCCCAGCCAAGGCGATCCACCTTATGCACTACAAGGACGCTCAGGTAATAGCCAAGACAGCCGCACTATTCGATAAGGAAGAGAAACTGGCAAACAGATGAGTGATTTTGAACCGAAAATAGTGGCCTTTTGCTGCAACTTTTGTGCGTTCGCCGCAGCCGACTTAGCCGGTGCGATGCGGCTGCAGTATCCGCCCAATGTCAGGATCATCCGCCTGCCCTGTACCGGCAAGGTCGATGCCCTGCTCCTGATGAAGGCATTCGAGGAAGGCGCCGACGCCGTTTTTGTCGCCGGCTGTCTGGAAGGGCAGTGCCATTTTATCGAAGGCAACCTCAGGGCCAAAAAAAGGGTCAGTTACGTCAAAAGACTGCTCGAAGAAGTGCAGATCGAACCGGAAAGGATCGATATGTTCAACCTCTCGTCGGCAATGGGCGGAAGGTTCGCCGAGATCGTCGAAGAAATGACCGAGAGAGTAAAGAAACTGGGACCGACTTATATAAGTAAAAAAGCAGAGGTCGTGAAGTCATGAAGATTGCCGGACAGAAGGAATCGAAGATAGACCCGACGCTCGCCGAGGAGATTCGGCAGCGGTGCGGGGAGAATGTCTTTCTGTGCTACCAGTGCAAGAAGTGCGCCTCCGGCTGTCCGACGAGGCCGTTTATGGAAAGTACGCCGACCGAACTGATGCGATATCTGCAATTGGGAATGATCGACGAGGCCATGAAGAAAGATACGATCTGGTACTGCCTTAGTTGCCAGACCTGCTCGGCTCGCTGTCCGCAGAATATCGATATCGCGCACGTCGTCGACGCCGTGAAGATCATCGTTCAGGAAAAGAATATCAAGGTGGACACCGGGAATGCGAAACTCTTTAACCGGCTCTGGATGACGCTGCTGAAATATATGGGCAGGATGTACGAGATGGGTCTTACGGGGATGCTCAATCTCTTCTCAGGCAAGCCCTTCAAGGACCTGCCGCTGGGTATAAAGCTGATAAAGAAGGGCAAGCTCAAGCTGCTGCCGACTATAAAGAGACCGTTCGAGATGATGAAAATGTTTTCAAGGGCCAGGGACCTTAAGAAATGAAACTGTCATATTATCCAGGCTGTTCGCTGCATTCGACAGGCGCCGAGTACGATGCGTCCACGCGAAAGGTCTGCGAGAAGCTGGGCATCGAGCTTGTCGAGATAGAAGACTGGGTTTGCTGCGGATCGACCCCCGCACACCAGTGCGATGAGCTGATGAGCATAGCGCTTCCAGCCAAGAACATGGCCCTTGCCCGCGAGCAAAGTGGCTTGGGTGAGATCTGCGCACCCTGCGCATCGTGCTATTCGAGGCTGAAATTCGCCCAGGAGCGTCTTACTGACGACCACCTCAGGAGGCAGGTCGAACACGTCATCGACGCCAGGTACCCCGACGATATCAAGGTTCTGCACATGCTCGAGGTTATCAGCGAAAAGGTCGGGGCCGATGCCGTCAAAGAAAAGGTCGTCAAGACCCTCGATAGCATAAAGGTCGCCTGCTACTACGGCTGTCTGATAACGAGGCCGCCGAAGGTGACCGCCCGGGAGGACTTCGAGAACCCGACCGATATGGAGGCGCTGATCGAAGCGCTCGGCGCAGAGACCGTCGACTGGAACATGAAGACCTTCTGTTGCGGGGCCGCCTTCGCGCTTACCCGGACCGAGGTCGTGGTCGATCTTACGGGCAAGATTCTCGCCGACGCCCATGCCGTTGGCGCCGATGTTATCGCGGTCGGCTGTCCCTTGTGCCACGTCAACCTCGATACCCGTCAGCAGCAGATAAACGAAAAACTCGGCACGAATTTCAATATTCCGATATTCTATTTTACCCAACTGATGGGCCTTGCGATGGGAATCGGCCCGAAAGACCTCGGCATACACAAGCACATCACCGAGGCGGAGAGCTTTCTGAAAGAAAGGGCACTGATATGATAGTAGCCGACAGAAAACCGATCGAGGAGATACTCGACTCGATAAAGGATTACAAAAAGATAATGCTGATGGGCTGCGGCGGATGCGTTACGGTTTGCTTTTCCGGAGGCGCAAAGGCCGTCGAGCTGCTCGCCTCGCAGATCACAATGGCAAGGAAGAAGGATGGCAATGAGATCGAGATCATTCAATGTACCCCCGAGCGCCAGTGCGAATACGAATTCAACGACGCCTTCAAAGACGAACTCGCTTCCGTCGATGCCGTCCTCTCGACAGCCTGCGGCGT
>DAOVVQ010000072.1 GCA_030637065.1 Planctomycetota bacterium | reverse complement strand
TTATCCCGTCACTGACAAGTCCCATCATCATCCGCGCAACTGCGTACACCGGATTTCAAATTCGCAACTGACTCCACTCTCGCGCTATTCTCGCGGGCCGGCCTCGAACGAAGCGATTCGCACTTTCGCAAAACTCCGCCCGTCACCCGTAACAAGAACATGCCCACTGCCGTCCATAAGCAGCGTAATAACGTCTACCCTCTGCTTCAACTTCGCCTCACTGACCGCCCACAAAACACCCGCCTGCACAAGCTCCCGGCTGCGCATCCCAAGATCGATACTGACAGCACCGTCAAGACCCGCAACCGCCCTCTCGACCTCATCACGCCGCCAGCTACCCACCGTAAGCTCGCGCTGTTCCAACAAATTTATCCCGTCAAGCGTCGCCTTCATAACACCAACCCCCAAAGCCTAATCCCTCACCAACCTGACACTCCCGCCAAGATTCGTCCTGTCACTTATACCGTCGCCGCCGGCATCGACACTAAGCCGGCACCTCTCCCTGGCCTTCTCGAAAAGCCTCTGGTAATACACACTTTTCTTCCAAAAGCCTTCATCGCCGCCAGCCCTGCCCGCAAGCGTCACATAAACACGACTAACCACCGCATACACCGACGCCTGCCGCAGCACGCTCGCGTCCACAATATCCTCGACATCGAACACGCTGTTCGGATTGCCCGGCGCAATTCCAAAATATTGCGTCAGCTCATACCCAACCTCATTGGCCTGAGGCCCGAACGTACACACCCGGTAAACCACATCACTGCCGGACCCAATCCCAACAGGACTATCCGCCCCATCCGACCGAAGCACCGACACCGTAAGCGACGTCGCCGAATCCACCGAAACGATCTCGTACGCACCCTCGATAGACCCCTCCACGCTCTCAAGATAGATCACACCGCCTGCGCCAACACCCGCCGACACAAAATCTTCACCGCTCACACTGAAACTGCTGCCGCTGAGCACCCCGCCGCTCCCCTCGCACAGCACCTGCCAGGGAAAATGCAAATCGCCGAAAAACACCGCCTCATTCCTGAGAATATCCGAATCGGTTGAAAACGCTAACATCATAAATACCCCTTTACATTTAAATTCCGTCATGCGAACAATAGCGACAACGCAAACACATTGGCGCTATGGTTCGCACGATCTCTCGTGCAAACCACAACCCCAGGAACCACTAACTGGTACTGAGCCCCCGAATCAAACCGTGGGCACCCTCATTCTTAAGCTCTAACGTGTACTCGCCGATCATCTCCCCGCACTCATAGTCACCACCGCTGGCAAGCCCCTTAAAATGGAAACTACGACCAGCCAAAGGCAGAACATTGACACGCGAAGAATCAAGCAGCAGCACAGCGTCAAGCGGCATCCATCGCGTAGTAACGATCCTGCAAACACCGAAATCGCTCTCGTACAGACTGACCATGTCGCGGTAAGTCGTATCCGAAGCATCGTAGCTGCGAGACGCACTCAGGAACGAATTGATCTTCCGCTTCTGAAAACCACCGACCACGATCGTGTCGATATTACCGCTGCTGCTGTCCCAGATACTGCGAAGAACGTAATTGACCATCTCTTCGTCAAGATCGCTGCCCGCGGGAAAACCGGAATCGCCGGTGGCAAAAACATTCGTCGAAAGACTCTGCACGACACCCTTCATCGTACGCCTGACCGTGCCGCTGCCCTCCGGATTGCTGCCAGGCTTGCCGCCGTTGATCACAGTGTTCTCCAGATCGCGGATCAACTCACGAAGCCGCTCCTGCTTCTGATAATCCATCTCATCCGAAAGACCCAACTGACTCGCCGCAAGATCCGTACCGCTGACCTCAACCGCCGCAGAAAATATCTGCGTATAGTTGCCCTGACGACTGCGATTCGTAAACCGGGCCGCAGGCTTATCCGAACCCTCCAAAGCCGCGTTACCCAAAATATTGACCAGCAGATTGTCCGCCAGGTTCTCCGACACCGTACCGGCATAACCGCGAACCACCGTCAAAGTATCGCTGCTGATACCCGTCACCAGCATCAACTCACCGGAACCCTCGACCTGGATCTGATCGCCGATCCTAAACCGACTGCCGTTATCGACATCAAAATCCGTATCGCCCGCCGGATCCGTAAAGTTGCTGTCATTAACCGCGTCCTTGTTCGGCAAAAGCTCATCCTCAAGCCACTCATGATGAGTACTCGTCGCAGCCCGCATCGGATCGCCAAGAGCATTCAAAAGCGGTGTCTCAAACGGTGACACTATCCCGATCAGATCCGATACATCTTCCGCAAGCTCCGGCAGAGTCGTCCCCGCCGTATAAGTCGCCTTACCTGTAAATGCCATACCATCTCTCCTTAAAAAATTTTCTCTAAGCCCCGCAGCAACGCCGCAAGGCAACCCAAAACACTAAACACTAAACACTAAACACTAAACACTAAACACTACCTGCCAACCGCTCGCCTCGCCCGCATGTACTCATGCACATCGTTCCTGCTGCCGCTAACCGCAGCCTTCGTAGCCGCCCCCTCAAGAACCCGCCGGCCACCGGACCTGCCGTCCTTAACTCCAGACGTCTTCATACCAACCCCGACAGCTACCTCGTCCCGCTCGACAAACAAATACCGCTTCTCTTTACGAAGCCGCTCGACTACCGACTCGACATCGCCGCCCTCGCAATCCTTAAGACGCGCCCTCGCCAACAAAACCGCCGCCTCAAGATCGCACACACCAGCCTCCGTCAGCATCTCCGACAACTTCCGATCAACCTTCATCTCGTCAAGCTGCTCAGCCAACACCTCACTGCCGCTAACGCTCTCCTGCAATTGCTGCTTAGCTGCCGCCGCTTCCTTCTCCGCACTCTGAGCACGCTTGCGATAACGAACCGCCTCATGCAAAGGCACCAACTTCTCCGGGCCCAACCCTTCATCTTCCGATGAATCTTGACTCTCTAAGTCAATCTCACTCATACCAAATCACCTTTCCTTACTCTTAACCGTCCAATAACAACACCGCAAAACCGATCCAACCTAAAGCCCACCCCGCACCTTAAGACACACCCTCGTAACCCAACTCCCTCAGCACCTCCCCTACAGGAACGCCAAGATCCTTCTTGATCTGAGCCTCCTTGAGCCTCTCGATCGTATCCTCAGGCAAAGGATTGGCGAACACCACCTCAACCTCTCTGTCATCCGCTTCCGTCGAATAAACTCCGCTGACATCAAGAGCCTTAAGAACCATACCGCAAATATCTTTGACCCCCTGACCGTAAGTAAACTGCTTACGCATAGTCTTCGACAGCATCCCCATAAACGTCATCCGAATCGCAACACCGCTGGTCAGGTTCCCCAACTTATTCTTGAGAACACCCGCCACCACCGGAGTAACACCGCTGACCTTGTCCATCGCCTCACGAATCTCCGTAATATGCATGTCCTCGCTCGGAGTCGAATCGTCACCGCCGAACTGCTCGATACTCGCGTCAAGATTATCCGTAAACCACATCCGACCCGGAGATACCGGCTTGTCCTCGAAACCGGCAACACCCTTGGCAAGATACATCTTAAACGCCTGAAACGTGATCCGGCTCGCACGATCGCTAAGCCGCGTATTCAGCTCGTCCTGAAGCCCGATCAACTGCTCGACATCGCTCATACCCTCATAGTAATAAGGCTGAGCAATATTCTGTATATGAACCACCGGCACCACACCCAACGGATTCACACCCTCAGCAACAAGCTCCCTGTTCTCATACCGCTGCCATACACGCCGCCCGATCACTTCCGTCACCATCGCACTTTCACGCCTGCCGACATTCGCATTGCCCCCAAACAACCGCGACAAAAAACCGCTTTCACCGCTGACCGAGTTCTTCTGCTGATAAAAATTCTGAACATAATAATTGATCTTCCGGTAATCGTTTTCATCCAGAACGGGCAGTGCTCTTGGTGCCTCGATCAACTCCAGGCCAACACGAGAGGCTGACTGAAGAATTGACTTAAAGGAAGATTGTGATGAACCTAAATCACCGTTGGAATTGCCGCCAGCAGAATCAACCTGCCGCGCCTCGGAAATGAGCCCTTCCCCCGGCCTGACCAAACAGTCGACAAAACCGTAAACACTTCCGAGCACCGCCATGTCCTGAAAGAAACCCGCACCGCCGTTGGACGCAAACACAGCATTTAATATCCGCTCAATTTCTCTGCGCTTTTGCCCGTCCGGCGACTTACTAACTAACTTGACACCCTTACCGAAAAGAAAATCAACCATCGCGTTAATACGCCACGCAATGTCATTCTCGATGACAACTTCCTTACGCTGAACACCACCCGCCGTCCGCCCGCCGGACACCCCCGACGTACTCGGATATACAACACCCGTTATCCGCGAAGGCAGACCATACTCCTGAGCCTGAACATAATTGCGACCCGAACCGCCCCCACCGCCGCTGGCACCAACGCCCGCCACCGATTCGTACATCTGATTCTGATAATAATCCCAAAGCCGCCCAAAATGAGACCCCGTATCAACCCACTGCTCGTCAACCAGCCAGTCAACAAAGGCCTCACTCAATCCGTCATCGCCAAACCTGCCAAAATCAAATCCCATAACACCGCCTCAATTCTGTTAATAATAAATCTTAAATTCCCAATAACAAAAAACTTGTCCCTCTACCATTGCACAAACTTGCGCGTTTCATGCGAAAATCGACCATTTTTTTTCAGGCCAAAATCGCTAAGTCCTTATCAACAAAGAAGTAAAAAAATTTTATTTTTTTCGCCCGTAGCAAGATAGTGATAGCGCAATCTATGCTATTCGGACAACACCTGTCCTGTTTATAAGGCCAAATATCGGATATTGAACACAGCGAAATCCCGGTTTATCGGGGCTGAATATTGAGCGCAGGGACTGGATATTGAGCGAAGCGAAATCCCGATTCATCGGGATGGATACTGAATACTGGATACTGTTCAAAAAAACCTTTGACGCCAATCAACCCCAACTGCAATAATATCGAGCAACCGTCCGTTTCATCCAATAGTCTAAGTCGACGGCATTGGATCCCTTGAATAATAACTGGAGGCAATAACAGATGCATTCAAAACTAAATCGCAGAGATTTCCTAAAAACCACCGCCTCAGCCGCCCTCGCCATAGCAACAGCCGGCAAGGCCCTGGCTGCCAGATCAAAAAAACGCCCGAACATCGTCATAATCCTAAGCGACGATCAGGGCTTCGGCGACCTCAGCGTCCACGGCAACACAAACCTCTCGACCCCGAATATCGACTCGATCGTCCGCGACGGCGCGATCTTCGACCGCTTCTACGTCTGCCCCGTCTGCGCACCGACCCGAGCAGAGTTCCTCACCGGACGCTACCACGGACGAACCGGAGTCCACGGCGTCAGCACCGGAGCGGAAAGAATGAACACCGACGAAAAAACCATCGCCGACACCTTCAAAGCCGCTGGCTACGCAACCGGAGCCTTCGGCAAATGGCACAACGGAACGCAATACCCCTACCACCCCAACGCCCGCGGATTCGACGAATATTACGGCTTCTGCTCCGGACACTGGGGACATTACTTCGACCCGATCCTCGAACATAACGGCCAGATCGTCCGCGGAAAAGGCTACATCACCGACGACCTCACCAACAAAGCAATGGCCTTCATCGAGCAAAACAAAAACAAACCCTTCTTCTGCTACATTCCGTACAACACACCCCATTCGCCCTTCCAGGTCCCCGACCGGTTCTACGAAAAATTCAAAAATGTAGAGATAAAAATGCGCAACCGCGACCAGAAACTGGAAGAAATCGACAAAACCCGCGCCGCCCTGGCAATGTGCGAAAATATCGATTGGAATGTCGGCCGGGTCCTTCAAAAACTCGACGACCTCAGCCTCGCAGACAATACCATCGTGATCTACTTCGCCGACAACGGGCCCAACAGTTGGCGATGGAACGACGGCATGAAGGGCAAAAAAGGCGCCACCGACGAAGGCGGCGTGCGAGTACCCTGCATGATCCGATGGCCAGGCCGCATCAAACCGGGCACAAAAATTCCGCAGATATCAGGCGCGATCGATTTTCTGCCAACATTGGCGGATATGGCGCAGATTTCCGTCATAAGCAGCAAAAAACTCGACGGAAAGAGCTTAAAACCGCTCCTTTTAGGCACAGCCCGCAACTGGCCCGGCCGCATGATCTTCTCACAACAAAAGTCAAGCACCGTAAGTGTCCGAACCCAGCGGTACCGCCTCGACAGCAAGAACGCCCTTTTCGACATGAAAAACGACCCCGGCCAATACAAAAACATCGCAAAAGACAAACCGGAAATCGCCGCAAAACTCTCCAAAGCGGTCGAAAAATTCAAACAGGAAGTACCCAGATCTGCCGACGACGATCGCCCCTTCACGGTCGGCTACCCCCAGTTCCCCTCGACAATACTCCCAGCCCGCGACGGCGTCGCATCCGGCAATGTAGAACGAAGCGCAAAGGCGCCCAACTGCTCGTTCTTCACCAACTGGACAAACACCAAAGACCGGATCACCTGGGACATCGAGATCGCAAACAGCGGAAACTACAATGCCCAGATCTACTACGCCTGCCCCAAAAAAGACGTCGGCTCAACATTCGAGCTAAGCTTCAACAAGAATAATATCAAAGGCAAAGTAACCGAACCCCACGATCCGCCACTCGTCGGTAAAGAATTCGACCGCGTCGACCGCGGAAGTGAATCGTACATAAAAGATTTTCTACCCCTCGACCTCGGCACAGTCAGGCTAAAAAAGGGCAGGGGCCTGTTAACTCTCAAGGCGCTCGATATCCCCGGCAACCAGGTAATGGAAGTTCACAGCATCATACTTACTTTGCTATAACGATTTCGGCGCAACGCTCGGCTGCCTTGGCGGCCTGTGGGCCTCTTTGGCATAGGCGATCATCTTCTTGAGCATCTCCGGATGCCTTTCGGCGATGTCATTGGCTTCATAAGAATCGCTTGCCAGATTATAAAGCTCCCAAGGCCCGTCCTTGACCCGAATAGCCTTAAAATCGCCCATACGCACAGCCGTATCGCCCTGATGCTCCCAGTAGAGATATTCATGCTCCGCCTGCTTATGCCCAGCCTTCTTTGGCCCGACCAGCGTCGGCAGCATCGATATCCCGTCAGTCGTCGCCGGAATATCCGCCCCAGCCAGCTCGGCAAACGTCGGCATAATATCCGGAAAATAACACAGATGATCGCTTATCGCCGCCGCCTTTATCTTACCGGGCCAGCGAACCACAAACGGAATCCGAAGCCCGCCCTCCGTAAGATCACGCTTCTGCCCGCGAAAAACACCACCGTTGGGATTAAAAAAGCCCTCGGGAAATTCGTCCGTCTTGAAATAATGCTGCCCGCCGTTATCACCGCAGAAAAAGACGATCGTATTATCATCAATGCCAAGCTCCTTCAGCAGATCGAAAATCTCGCCGATCTGCCGGTCAGCCATATTAACCATCGCAGCATAAACCTGAGCGTCAAGCGCACCCTTCTGGCGACCCGCCTTCCATTTCTTATCCTTATACAACTGCCAGGATGGATCGTCCTTCGGAAAACCCCACTGACCGTGCGGCGGCGTCCACGCCATGTAGCAGAAAAAAGGCCGGTCCTTATTCTGGCGGATGAACTTCACCGACTCTTCATAGATCAAATAATGCGAAAAAGTCTCCCCCTCATGTATATCGCCGGTGTTGCCAGCCAGATACTCCTTCTTACTATTGCGAATCAGATACTCCGGATAATACGTGTGGGCATGAACCTGATCGTAATATCCGTAGAAAAGATCAAAACCCTGCTTTTCCGGCACGCCCGGCGTCCCAACATCGCCCAACCCCCACTTACCGAACCCTCCGGTGGCATAGCCAGCCTTCTTCAGAACCTCTGCAATCGTAACATTGTCGTCGTTTATCGACTGATCTTTCCCGTTCCCCCGAATTGGCGTATGACCCGTATGCTCGCCGGTAATCAAAACGCTCCTCGTCGGCGCACACACACAACCCCCAGCCAAACACTGCGTAAACCGCATCCCTTCATCGACCATACGATCAATATTGGGAGTGATCATGTGCTTACTACCCATACACGAAAGCTCAAAATAACCAAGCTCGTCGAGCATAATATAAATAATATTGGGCCTCATCGCCGATCTGCCCGCAAACAACTTCCCCGGCAAGACGCCAGCGGCTGTGCCCGCAATGGCTGTTCTTAGAAAATCTCTTCGATTCACGATCTGTCCTCCTGCATTATCTCGAACGGTTTTTCTTCTTTTTAACGGGTTGAGCAACAGTAACATCTTCCGGCGGATCAGGCTGAACAGTCGCACCCGCAGCAACATCCGCCTTCCATGCCTCGATGGCCGCAGACATCTGTTTAACACGCTCGGGATACTTTTCTGACAGATCATTTTGCTCTGCCAAGTCTTTGGCAAGATTAAACAGTCCGCCATCAACATCTTTTACGAGTTTCCAACTCCCGTCCCGCATGGCCCTGCCCAACCAGAATAAGCTGCGGTCCGCAGCCTCTTCGCCATTCAGCAGAGCGCCACCCAGGCTGACACCGTCAAGCCTGTGATCCTTCGGCGGCCTCACCCCAGCCAGATCAAGCATTGTCGGCATTATATCCAGGCTGATATACAAACCGTCGTTCACCGTACCCGGCTTGACCCTGCCCGGCCAGGATGCGATCGCCGGAACACGATGCCCACCTTCCCACACGGTAGCTTTCTTGCCGCGAAGAGGAAACTCATACGTATCAGGCCCAAGATACGCGTGCCCATTATCCGAGAGGAAGAACACAAGCGTATCCTCCGTCAGCCCAAGCCGATCGAGTGTCTCGACGATCCTGCCAACGCCCTTATCCATCTCGGTCATCATCTGAACGTATGCCTGCTGCTGAGTCAACTCCTCGGTATTTTCTCTCTTGTCCTTCATGGGCCCGCGCTGAATCTGACTGTCAGGCCCCTGAAACGGACTGTGAACCGCCTCGTGAGCAACATACAGACAGAAGGGTTTGTCCTTGTTCCGCTCAATGAACTTCACCGAATGGTCCGTGATGAGGTGCGTCGAGTAGCCTTCTTCAACAACCAGGTCCAGACCATCCCACCAATCGTAGTTAATACTGCCGTCGTAATGAGAAATGTAGTCGACGTTACCGCTGACAAAACCGTGAAATTCGTCAAAGCCGTGATGTGTGGGATTATATTTTTTCAGATAACCCAAATGCCACTTGCCCATCAGCCCGCACGAATAGCCGGTATCCTTGAGCATCTCGGCAAATGTGATCTCATTCCGCTGAAGACCGTGATAGTGAACGTCCCGGCCGGGATCGGCATAGACCACGCCCGGTATCCCCGCCCGCTCCTGATACCTCCCGGTAAGAAGCCCCGCACGCGTAGGACTGCAAACCGTTCCGCTGGAATGAAAGTCGGTAAACTTAACTCCATTGGCAGCTAACTTTTCCAGATTCGGAGTCTCAATCCACCCGTCATAAACGCTCGTCGCGTTGTAACCCATATCGTCGGCAAGAATAATAACGAAATTAGGCTTTTTTCTGCGACCAAGTGCGATTGCCGATTTCGGCAGAAGCGTAACAACGGCGCTAAAACCAGCAAACTTAAGAAAATCCCTGCGACTACTACTAAATCGTTTCATTGCATCATCCTATAACTGATAAAAGTAAACTGATTATTTCCATAACACTTTAGCCAATCGCTGCGTGCGACATTGTCATTCCCGTGAAGGCGGGAATCCAGCATAAAATAGCATCCGCCTTTGGCGGATTCCTGCCTTCTTGCATCTGGCTAAAATGTTATTCATTTTCACACCGTACCAGCCCCCAGCCTCTTTACAGCCGGAACCAGCCTTTTATTTACGGTTCCTTTTCGCCTCCTGATTGGCCTTCATCTTCGCAGCCCTGATGGCCTGACTTTCCGCATCCTGCCGATCCATAAATTGCTTAAGCGCCCCCGGCTTATCGCGATTCCGAAACGCCACCAACGCCGGATCGGCAACCTCTTTCATCCAGACAGCCATTTCCCCGCGCATCCTGTCAATAGCATCCTTGTACTCGGGATTGTCGATAAGATTGTGCAAAGCGTCAGGGTCCTTTTCAAAATCGTAAAATTCCTCGACCACACGATGCGTAAAGAGATCGACCCGCTCGGCAATGGCCTTATCGGTCTCCGCCCCAGCCTGCATGGCCTTAAAAGTCCGACCGCTCTGCGATTCATTCTTAAATACCCGCTCGCCATCGGACCACGGATTAAAGAGATACCCAAACCTCTCATTCTGAATACAACGCATAGGAAAACGCTTCCTGCCGGAAGTCTCATGAAACTGGGTAAACACCTTGTCGCGACCGCCCTGTCTTCGACCCTCAAGGATCGGCAGAAAAGAAACACCGTCCATCCCCGCAGGCTTCTTCTCACCGGTCGCCTCCAGCACCGTAGGCAGAAAATCAATGCCGGAAATAAAATGGCGGCTGTCTACCCGCCCGGGCCTGACCTTGCCGGGCCAGCGCACGATCCACGGAGTGCGTGTGCTGTGCAGATAGCAGTTCGTCTTGGCAAACGGAAGCGCCATACCATGATCGGACAGGAACATAACAAGCGTATTCTCCGCCTGACCGGAATCCTCCAGGGCCTTTAAGATCGCCCCAACCGTATCGTCACTGCGCCGAACAGAACTGTAGTATTCCGCGATCTCGGTCCGAACCTCCGGCAACTCAGGCAAAAATCCCGGTATCTCGATTTCATCAGGCTTATAAACACGGCTCGGCACGGCGCATGTACCGTCCTTGAACTTTTGTGATTCCTGGTCACTCCCATAAAACGGACGGTGCGGATCGTGCGAGTTGGCCATAAAATAAAAACGCTTTCCGCTTTTCGAGGCCTTATTAAAAAACCGCTTCGCATATTTGTAATAGATATCCGGGTCGCGCCCCTGGCCCAGATCGGCCATATCGTAAGCCATATCCCACTCAAAGCTCGTCTTGGGCGTCGAGTGGCCAACCTTACCTAAGATACCGGTAGCAAAACCAGCGTCCTGAAAAATCTCCATAACAGTAGGAATATCGCTGTCAATATGATCAAAACCCACGATCCCGCTGCGATGCGGATACCGACCGGTAGCCAAAACCCCGCGACACGGCTGACAAACCGCGATCGTAACGTGGGCATTAGTAAACCGAACACCCTCAGAAGCCAAACGATCGATATTGGGCGTCGTACCGTCAACATCACAGCCGTAAACCCCAACCGAATCGCAATTCATATCGTCCGCGGTGATCAGCAGTATATTACGTACCCCGCCGGCAGCCTTGCCCGCACTGGCCAAACCGGACCCAAGGCCAAGAGCACCAATACCAAAACCCACATCCCTCAAAAAATCCCGTCTCGTGTTCATCTTGTTACCTCCGTAATCGTTTTATATTAATCGTGATCGTCGCCTTACTGACCGGTTTCTTCAGGTTGATCCCGATCCGCGTCGGCTCGGTCTTCGCCTTGGCATCTTCGTCGATCTCCACGGCATCCACCGTAAAAGCGCCGGCAGAGGTTTCTATCTCGACGATGAGTGCGCCACTCTCGCCCCGAATAAGCAGCGACCCCGGCCCCACCTGCTCCCAATCGGCAAACGTAACCAGCGCAGTACCAAAACTCTGCGGCGAACTGAACTCAACCTCATCGGTAATCGTAAGCGACCCCCTACCCTCGCGGTCATAGACAAAACCGCGACTGAGCCCCTTCAATTCGTCAACGTCATAAGCGCTCGCAATATCCAACACAAACGTGTCAGCCTCATCGGTAAATCCCGCTTGCATAACCTTACCCTCAGCAGCGCGTCCCTTCCTTTGCAGATCGCCCGCAACTAACGGAACCGGATGACCGAACGAGTTAAGAAGATCGCTTTCATATCGGTGCGAGCTAAAAGTCCGCGAGGTATATACCTCCGGTCCCGGATCGGCAAGCAGAATTTCGTCGCCTACCGTCACTACGTATGCCCCAACATCATTATGGTTATGGTGCTCGTCGTTGTGCCCACCCTTCAAAGCAACCGACAATTGCCCGAAATGCCCCTCAGTCTCCCTCGGGCGACAGATCAAAACCCCCGCATCTGCAAAAAAATCCCTCAGCCCAAGCCCGGAAACCGGCGCCGCGGGCGGATAATCCCGCAACGAATCCGCAAAAACCGACATAAGCGTCTCACTAAAACGGCTCTGCGGTTTGGCCACGAAGGAATCTTCCCACCGCCTGAGCCCCAGACCGAAACGCCTGCTGACATAAGCCATCCACACGGACGCGGGACGTGTCGTAACCGTACAATCGGCAAAAGCAGGATACAAACCGCCGCCGATCTCGATCCGCACCGGAAACGTAGCCGCAGCGCGAACCTTATCGCGAGCCAAAAGATCAAGCCCGCCGCCGGTGGCCTGCACGATAAGCTCAGCCATCATAAGATAATGACCAAACCCGTAATTCCAATACCCAAGCCCCTCCGAACAGTATCCGTCATCGGTAAAGCCCTCAAGAAAACTCTCGGAATACTTTTCCACCGCGGCGATATAGAAGGCTCGCTCCTCCGGAGATTCGACCGTCGCAAGAGCAGTCCCGACAACCCCCGCAAGACAGACCGAATTCCAGTTATTCGTACCGTTTAGCCACCAGTTCGCCTTGCGCCTGCCCTCGACCATATCACGAAAAGGCTCAAGAATACGCCACTGGAGATTGCGACGGATTTTTTGCCGCGTCCCCGAACTCAGTTTATCACCCAGCAGATAATCGGCCATCGCCATAGTCCATGCCAGCCGCGACGAACCCAGAGCGATATCGACCCGCTCACCCTCAAAATTGACCTTCTGCTTATCATGAGCAGGATAAAGCCAGCTCTTTTCGCTGCACAGAATATCAATGATCTCCTCAAGCTTCAGTATGAACCGGCCCTTATCTTCAAGGCACTCAGCCAACACGTATGTCCCCACCCGTTTTCGCCGGTTAGACGCAACACTCTGCCACCGGTCGCGATTGCCGGTAACGTAATAATCAAGGTAAAGCTCGTCAGGCTGATCGGGGATATCGGCTGTCAGCAGCTTCTCGGCATCTTTAATAACACTTCGCCACGAATCCTGCTTAGCCAGATGCTCCCATGTACGCCGCTCACTGACCGGCACACCAAAACAGGTAAGCTCATCGCCCAACATACCGGCAATCTCCGACACCCGCAATGCCTCTAATATCTTAGCCGCAACCTGCTCAGCCATCATCTCAGAGCCTTCCGGCTCGAAGTGTACGTTGGCGGGCTTTTGGATCTCGTCCTGATGAGGCAGAACCAGGCTGTAAAGGTCATTAATCGCCACCCCATGCTTTCGCATCACCCTTTCGGCAACAACATTATATTCCACAGAATCGCCCGCAATCCTCCCAGCCGCACCATCCACCACAGGCGTCGTAGTCGCAAAAACCAACCCAGCCCCCGTCTTCTTCAAACGTTTAACAAGTTTCTCAAGATTGGCTGCGTATATTTTCGGAGCGTTCACCTGCTTGCCGCCATTCTCCGGCAGAACCTTTTTATAATTCTCGTCCACATACTTAAGATCATGCAGACCCCAGTTAAAATGGATCACATCCCATTTTTTTTCGCCAAGCCATTCGTCCAGCGCCTCAAGACCCTTAGTCGTGTGCGCACAATTCTCCGGCACACGATGAACATTAACCTTACCGTCCAGCAGCCCACGAACACCGACCGTGTAGCCGATAGATATCGAATCGCCAATGATCAACGCCCGAGGCAGTGCCGGATCATCCTCTATCACCCTGAATGCCCCCCTGACCTTGTCGGCATTGGAGGCCAGCTCAAGATAGCCCTCCGCAAGCAGCCTGCCTAAGTCAAGCTGACCGTTGGTATTATAGTGAACATTTTGCGGATGCCTCTCCAACCCCCTCAGTACAACCGTCTTCGCAGG
>DAOVVQ010000173.1 GCA_030637065.1 Planctomycetota bacterium | reverse complement strand
GACCTCACTGGTGACATGCGGGATCATCTGGACATCGCGGCCCAAATAATCGCCATGCCGCTCCTTAGCCAGAACCGAACTGTAGACCTGGCCGCTCGTGGTGAAGTTGGCCCCGCTGAGATTCTGATCCAGCATCCGCTCATAGGTACCAAGGTCCATATCGCATTCCATGCCGTCATCCAGCACAAAGACCTCGCCGTGCCGGAAGGGATTAAGCGTACCGGAATCGACGTTGAGATACCCCTCCAGCTTAATGGGAGCGACCTTGAGGCCCTTATCCTGCAACAGCTTGGCCAGGCACGAAGAGAATATCCCCTTACCCAGACCGCTCATCACCGTGCCCATCACGATGACGTACCGGGCCTTACTCTTACGATAACCCTCCGGGATCGGCGAAAAATACTCCGTCTCCGTGGAAATATCACTCACCCTCGATAACAATTCACGACTGTCCGCCATAACCAAATGCCTTTACCAAAATAAACCAAAATCTATTCTCAGGGTTAACCGTCACCATTTGTCGCCTCGGACTTTTTGTGCCGGGCGACAAAGGCCTCGTATTGCTCGGGTGTATCTATGCCCTCGCAGAAATGTTCGACCCTGCCGGTAACTATCGAATAGCCGTGTTCCAGGGCCCGCAATTGCTCTAATTTTTCCAGTTTTTCAAGTGGTGTCTGCTCCAGCGAAGGGTAAGTACGAAGAAAATCCATCCGGTACCCATACAAACCGACATGGCGAAGATAATTGCCGATATCACCGACACCGCCAGCCGATCGGTCGTAAGGTATCACCGACCGCGAAAAGTAGACAGCCGCATTCTCCTCATTGACGACTGCCTTAACAATATTAGGATTAGCCACCTGCTCGCTGCTCTCGAAAGCCGTTACCAGCGTCGACATGTGCGCCCACGGATGCTCCTGCAACAAATGGGCGACATAATCGATGTGTTCCGGCACGATCTCGGGCTCATCGGCTTGAACGTTGACGACGATCTCGGCATCGGAATTGGCGACCGCCTCAGCAATACGGTCGGTCCCGCTCGGGTGCCTGTCAGAGGTCATTATGCAGTTGGCTGTAAAGACGTCGCAGGCCCTCATCACACGCTCATCATCTGTTGCTATCAGTACCTTGGCAGGTGATTTCGCCTCCATCGCCCGCTCATAGGTGTGCTGGACAAGGTATTTGCCAGTCTTTTTAGCGAGAACTTTCCCCTCGAATCGACATGACCCGTATCGAGCTGGTATGACAACTATTACTTTCACAGCTCAGCTTCCCTGCAGCAGTAACCGAAAAAAAACATACAAACCACCGCTCGAAAAGACTAACAGGCCAAAACCCGAATGTCAACAACTTCCGGCAAGATTTTTGGGACGGCCAGGAAACATCGTCCCAATCGACCGTAAATGGGCTGAAAATTGCGGAATCCCAATCCCCCCAGTCCCCCAGCCGGCTCAATCGTACTCCAGGTCCCTGATGTACCCGGAATTGCCCTCATCTTCGGTGGCGGGCGCAGCCTGCATTGCATGAGGATCGTATAGTGCACTGCCGCCGGGATAGCTCAATTTGCCGGTAATCTCCTCCGCTACACCCTTATAGCCCTGGAGCGAAACAGCGCCTACGATATCGCAAACCGTGACCATCGGCGGCGATCCGGAGGCGGCAAAACCACGCTCGCCGAAAAAGCCCGTAACCATATCCCCGCTGGAAAGGGGTGTGATGCCGATGACAAAGAACAAGAAGGTGCAAACCAGGTAGCCCGAAAGAAAACCGACCAGGGCGCCTGCAATATTCTCAAAAAATCTCGGAAATGAAACGTCGTAAGTGCCGGTAAAGAAAACCGAGGTTACCACCTGCAGCAGCGTGAAAACCGTAATGCCGACTATCAGCACGCATACCGCGCAATGGTAATAAGAGACCAGATTATTCGCCACCATGCCGATTATCCACGGTGTGACCATTACGCCTAAATAAACGGCTATCGAAATATTAAAAAGCGTCGACCATATCACAAAAAATCCCTGCTTTATCCCGATCACCGCAAAGGCGATCCCAACCAATATTGCAAAAATCATCAATAACATAATTGCCTATCCCAGGTTCGACGTTACCCTTTGTACCTCTTCGATCGTAGTAATGCCCGCAAAGGCCTTCTTCAAGCCTTCCGCCCTCAGCGTTGATCGCCCTGATATGTCGCCATCTTTTTTCATATCACCGTGAGAGAGATTCCGGTCCAGCAACTTAGCCTTCAGGTTGCCGGTCAGAATCGTCACATCGCATATTGCGGTCCTTCCCCGATATCCCGTGCCGTGACAGTTTTCGCAACCGTTGGCCTGCATAAACTTAGTGTGGTCCCATTTCGACTTCTGGAGCTGTATGATCCATTCTGCGCTCAGGTTCGCCGGGCTCTTGCAATCGTCGCACAGCACCCGAACCAGCCGCTGGGATATGATAACGTTCAGGGCGGTGGAAAGCAGCATCGGCTTGATACCCAATTCCATCAGGCGGACCAGAGACGCCATATTGCTGCTGCTGTGAAGGGTCGCAATGACCAGATGGCCCGTTTGAGACGCCTGGAGAGCCATACTCGCAGTCTCGGCATCGCGAATCTCACCGACGCAGATCACATCCGGGTCCTGGCGAACGATGCTGCGAAGGGCATTGGCAAAGGTGATATCGGCTTTGACATTGACCTCGATCTGGCTGGCCTGCGGCAATACGTATTCGACGGGATCCTCGACCGTCACCACATTGCGGGTTAAAAAATCGATCTCTCCCAGCATCGCATACAGCGTCGTCGTCTTGCCGCTGCCCGTAGGGCCGCAAACTATGATCATACCGGACGACTGGCTAACCGCATTCAGTACCGACGAGAGCAATTCATCCGCAAAACCGATGCTTTCAAGACCTAACAGACCCGTGCTCTGGTTAAGAACCCTTATCGACAGCTTTTCGCCGCCGAGGACCCCTGCGCTGGCTACACGAAAGAATACGTTGCCGTCAAGAAGCTTCGCCATGAAGGCCCCGTCCTGGGGACGACGACGCTCGGCTATGTCCATGCCCGAAATCGCCTTGATACTGTTAACAACCGCAACACAACGATCCGACTCTATCTCATTGACGGTACTCAGCAGGCCGTCAATGCGAAAGCGGATCGTATACATATCGTTGCTCTTGGGGTCTATCAGGATATCGCTCGCCCGGTCATTGATGCCGTCGAGGATGATCTGCTGCGTGAGATGCAACATCTCGTTGGCTAACGCACTGTCATCGCTGCCGCCGTAGACCTCCGAAAAATCTCTGCCTGACGAGTCCAGCAGTTTGATCGGAAGCTCGGGCTTGCTGCTGCATTCGCGCAAAGACCTGTTAAATGTGTTTCGAAGCACTTCCTTAAATGCCTCTGCGAACGCAAGGTTGCCTTCCTGGGCCTTTTTTGCCGTGTCCACCACCAACAGCAAAAAAAGTATCCACGGGCCGACAAAGAGTGCAAGAATATTGACATAGGGCTTATACCGAACCGGGACCGTGGGATTAAATTCGATGCGAAGGACCGAATACATGCACATATAAATCCAAATAACGAGCAATATCAGCCGCACGGGGCCAAAATGGACCATGCCAGCGCCCAGAAACTTCGCACTCGCCGAGCCCAGACCCAATACCGCCTGCGCCGGATACGCCCCCAAATGGATGTAATTTTCTACACCGTACATTCCCGCACCTCTGACTTATGCAGGAACTGTACCAGCATTAGACAAAACAGGCAAGAGAAAACCGGACCGAAAATCCGGCTTTCTTTGCCTCCGATTTACATATCCGGCCAATTGCTCCCTGTATCACTGGGAACCGCCGATTTCAGGTCTTCGACAATATCTTCCATCTTTTCGATCGGGATCTCGATCTGGCGGCGTGTCTCCGGTGTTGTCATGTCGCTATCTATCACGTAAGGGGTGATAAACGCCAGGAGTTCGTTATTCCGCTGGACCGTCTCTTCATGCTTGAAAAGATCGCCTACCAGCGGTATGTCGCCTAAGAGCGGAACCTTGCGATTTATTATACTGTCCGTCTGGAACAGGATCCCCCCTAATAATATCGTCTCTCCGTCATTGACAATAACGTGCGTGGTCGTATCCAGCTTGTTGGTGGCGATCTCACCGTTGACGTCATCGGTGGAAACCTGCGAAATGATCAGATTGATCGACATGTCAACCGCCCGCTCCGGTGTAATATTCGGCCTGACCCGCAGCGTGACACCGACATCACGGTACTCGAATGTGCTCGTAAGCGCACTTGAACTTCCGCTTTTCAGTTCCGTCTGCTCGGCTGTCTTGAAAGCGACGTTTTGACCCTTTACGAAGGTCGCCTCTTCATTGTCCTTCGTCCAAAGTGTCGGCTGATTGAGGATCTTGGCGTTGGCCTTTTTCATCAGAAGATCGACAAGAACATTGATATTCGCCGCCGTGGTCAATTGCAGCATCCCGCCAAAGTCCTGGGTATTGGTCAATATATTCAGTGCCGTAAGCTCGTTTTCTTCAAGCATGCCAAAAGCGCTGGAATTCGACGCCAACTGAACGCCTAACGATGTCATATTGCTGTGGTCGATCTCGACGATGACAACCTTGACCATTACCTGCTTGCCCGGCTTGTCAAGCTCATCGATCATCTGTCCGATGGCCTCGAGATACTCCGGCGGAGCGAGAACAAGAATAGCCTTACTCCTGTGAACGGGTATAAACCGTATCTTTCCGATCAGGTTGCTTGTGGGCATCTCATCGCCGGTTGTCCTCTGCTGGTCCCACCAGGGACGGATCTCACCGGCGGAACTTTCCTCGTCGCTCGAACTGGTTGCGTTGCCCTGTGCATCGACCTCATAAGCCGAAAGGCCGCGCGTACTGCGCTGAATGGTCGCCTGCGTGCCGGGCTCGTTAAGGATCGCATTCAACTGGTCGCAAAGGTCCTCGGCGTCGGCATACTTCAGCGTGATGACCTTGGGTACCTCGGCCATCTCCTGGCCATCGAGGTCCAGCACCAGACGCTCGATAACGTCATAGGCCTCGGGGACCTTGCTGATGACGATCAGTTTTTTCGTATCGGGGATCGGCTCGAATGTCAGCAACCCGTAAAGAGGCCCGACGATCTTGTTCTTCGTATCGCTGTCACTGCCGCGGCCGAAGATATAACGCATGAAACTGCTGCTGCCGCTATCGCTGTCCTCGCTGAACAGTTTACTAAGAAGTTCGGCCATCAGAACAGGGTCCGAATTACGCAGCACAATTATACGATACTGGTCGCGATCGACATCCAGTGGAACGTCCCATGCGATGATCTGGTTGGCGATCTTGATCATATTCTCTTCGGAAGCTATCACCGTCACCTGGTTGAGCATCGGATAAGATATCACCTTCACCAGATCTTCCGAAGGAGAGGGGGCTCGCTTCGTATACGAATAACTGTAACGCATGTTGGCCATGCTCGTCATCGCATCCTCGGCGTAAAGCGTCTCGATATGTTCCTTGATCTGATCGGGGTCGGCGTGATCGAGATCGAACGTGCGCTCGACATAGATATCATCTATCGGAAGATCGATCTGGGCTATCATCTTTTCGATCATCTTGCGGTTCTCTTCGCTTCCGAAGATAACGATCTGCTTGGACTCGGGAATACCCTCGACAACCACATTCGTCTCAAAGTCATAACCGGGCATATCCTCAAGGGCCGCTTCGATTATATCCAGTACGGATTCCACGTCCAGATATTCGACCTTGACCATTGTCTGCTCGGCCTCGACCGTTTCGTACCGGTCAAGCCGCTCGATCCAGTAGGCGATCTCCTCCATGTCCGCAATAGATGCTCTGGCGATTATCCAGTTCTGTTTGGGAACCGGTATCAGCCGGATCTCGATATTCGCCTGACCGACAACAACCGATGACGCCGTACCGCCGCTCTTGCTGGTCGGCTTGCCGGACTTTGATGGCGGTGAAGGCTTTCCGCTCGACGAACTCGGCGGACGATAATCACGGCTTCGTGGATCGTAACGCCTGTCGCTGCTGCGGGTGGCGCCTATGATCAGTTCGAGAACCTGAACGATCTCAGCGGGGTCGCCGTACATAATATCGAAAATCCGCTCCTCCTCCTGATCGGACTCCGGAACATCGAGCTGAGCGATTATCCGCTCGATACGCATAAGGCTCTCGACGGTATCGATCACCACAATATGGCTCGTATCTTCCAGCGCGGTAACATGACCGTACTCCGCGGTCAGCGGTGAAATGATGTTGGCGAGATCTGTCGGGCTGTAACTCTGCAGGACAAAAAACTTCTCAACGATCTGGCTTTTATCCGCGATCCGGGCAAGCGGGTCAGCCGGTCCGAGAGTAGGCACCGCACCAAGGCGGGCCTGGGCAAGCGGCTTAAGGAATATTTTGTCATCCTACTGCTCGACCACGACGCTCATTGCGCGAAGTGCGGCATATATCAAGGAAAGGGCCTTGCTGCGAGGAAGCTCCTTAGAGGCATAGATCGTGATCCGCTGACCCATCACCTCATCGCCCATCGGAATGATCGGCTTGCCCGTCCAGTCGCCGATCGTCTGAACGATCGACCGCATCTCGACGTTATTGAGATTGACGGATTCCATCGGCTCAGCCGGCTCTCTCGGTTCGGAAGAAACGAAGCCCTCATCCAATTCGTTAGGATCGCCCGACCAGTAATAACCGCCCGAGTCGAACAGCCCGTCGCCAAGGCCGAGACTTTGCATAACGTCACGCATCTCGCTGTCGTCGAACTTATCCTCGCCGGGCTTGTCACCATAGTCTGTATACGCGTTGTCCGTATACGCCTTGTCCGTTTTTCCCGGAGCCCCGTCATAGCCGCTACTCTCCGGCCCGTTTTCGCTTGCCTCGGCACTTGCCGGTCCCTGGTCGGTATCAGGCTCGCCAGCCGGATCGTCCTGAGCCGCAGATACGCTCTCGCCGCCCTGACCTATAAAAGGCCAAACGTCACGAAAACAGACCTGCCAGAGGATTACCGCTGCGACTACGACACAAATTAATAATATCAGTTTCGAATGTTTCATCTTTATCTCCTTGACCTTCCACTTGATCCGCCACCCGGCCTGCCACCGCCTGGCCCGCCACCGCCGCCCAAACCGCCACGTTCGGAGCGATATTTTTCACGCTCTTGGGGCGACATACTCATATATTTCTCTTTCATCGCCTGCATCTTTTCCATAGACATGCCCATAAAAGGACTCGAACCGGAACCTCGGCCAAAACCGGGGCCGCCGCCGGGCCCGCGACCGGGCTGTTGTATCTCGATCTTTATACTCTGTTCCGGTCTGTTTTGCTCAGGCTTCATTGCAACCGGCTTGGAAGACTTCTTGCTGCCGTACTGGGTGGAAACAAGAAACGGAACGAGTTTCTTTTCGCTATCTTCCCACAGTATAGTAACGTCCGTCGTGCCGACATCGAGCACCTTGGCGGCGCCGATCATATCGCCGGCCCAATAGTATTTGCCGTTGATTATCGCACAATCGCCGATGATACCCATGCAAACGGGGGCCTTGGCGCCGGGCGGAGGCGGGGCGAATATGTTCTTGCGCCCAAGTTTGCCCACAGTCTCGCGACCCCTCGACAAATGTCTGCGAACCATCTCCTCGTCCGGCTCGCTCGCCGCCATCGCCGCCTCTATTCTGCCGCCGATCCCGCCGGACATGATGCCGAAAGCGGCAACCTTGCCAAACATAAGGACCGCCAGAAGAACCGAAATACCAAGCAGTACCCTGGTAACTTCCGACTTCTTGATCTTAATATCAAATTTCATAATTGTGCCCCCGCTTTCCAGATCTTAGCATTATCAATTCTCATAATTTCGCACCGGTTATCCTTTAATATTTGCAATTCACTTTTCATTAGTCGATATTTTCCCGCTATCTGCCGCTATTTAACGAAGGTCGAAACCGTCAGCGTAACCTCCATTGAATTACGATTGCGGCTGTCGACCTTCATCTCGATATCCTCAACGCCGACAAAATAAGGATTACTGTTCAAACTCGCCAGCAGGTTGAG
>DAOVVQ010000320.1 GCA_030637065.1 Planctomycetota bacterium | reverse complement strand
TGGGTTGTCCGGGAACCGACAGTATCAGCGGAGAACAGGTCGAAAGCTCGTAGTTGTTCGCCTTCGCCCACAATCCCTGCTCGCCCAGATGAAATCCATGATCCCCCCAAAGGATAACCACGGTATCTTCTCTCAATTCAAGACGCTCCAGTTCGTCCAGCAGCCGCCCGGTAAGAGCATCGACGTAGCTGACACAGGCGTAGTCTCCATGGCGCAACTCGGCGACTCTCCCCTTCGAAAGCGATCCATCCTCGGGAATGTCTCTGTATCCCTCCAGTTCCTTCCAACTCCGCACAGCCAGTTCGGGCGCACCGTCGGGGTATGCATTGCTCACGGGCGGCGGGATATCATCCCGTTTGTAGTAGTCCCAGTATTTTTTCGGTGCGCAGAAAGGCAGGTGCGGCTTGCGGAATCCTACGGCAAGAAAGAAGGGCTGGGCGGCGGCTTTCAGGTTGCGCAAGGCCGCCAGCGCATCGTGGCAAACGATCCCATCGATGTAGTAACCGTCCGGAACGTCCGCCGACTCGATCGAATCTCTTTTCAAACCCTCGCCTGCCAGATTTTTGCCCAGAGCGTAACGTCCGGACGCCTCCCGGGTGACGTCATGGATCGCTTCCTTAGACCAGGAAGGCGGATCCTTGGCGGGCGGGCCGTTGCCATGCAGTATCTTTCCGATAGAACCGGTGTGGTAACCGTTATCCTTGAAATACTGCGGCAGCGTTACCACGTCCGGAAGCGTGTCCCGGAAATGTGCTTTCAGGTCCCAAACCTTAATAGTGTCCGGCCTTAGCCCTGTGATCAATGATGCACGCGACGGGTTGCAGACCGCCTGTTGACAATACGCATGATCAAAAACCATACCCTGCTTCGCCAACCGGTTAATATTCGGAGTGACAGCCGTCTGGTCGCCATAACAACCCAGCATAGGTCGCAGGTCGTCGATCGCAATGAACAGGACGTTGGGCTTTTTCGCCCTCTTTGCCCATGATGCCGTAGCAAAGGCCGGCGATAAGGCCCCGATCGCGAGTGTCTTTAGAAAATCGCGTCTCTTCATTTCCGTTTCTTCTCCTTCCTGGTCCAGGTGTACGAATCGGGGTCGAAAATGTAACTGCTCTTTGTAAGAGCCGGCGGAGCATCGCTTTTGGGGAGCCATCTCGCCAGCCGCTTCTTGACCGGATCATATTTCGGATCCTTCGCAAGATTCGTCCACTCGTGAGGGTCGCTGTCATGGTCATATAGTTCTTCTGAGTCGTCATTGTAGCGGATATATCGCCATCGCTGATCGCAAACAGCGTGGTTGCCGCGTTCATAAGTGATAACCGAAGGACGATCCCATTTGGCCTTTGGGTTTCTCAGAAGGGGGGTCAGGCTGATCCCATCTAATTGCGGTTTTGCTTTCAAGCTGCATAGATCGATCAGTGTCGGATAAATATCGACCAGGTTGACCGGGCGATCGCAGATCGAACCCGACTTAGTCGTCCCGGGGGCTGTGATGAAGAATGGAACATGAGTTGCCCGCTGCCACAGCGTTTTTTTGTGCCAGGCGCCCTTCTCGCCCAAATGCCAGCCGTGATCGGACCAGACGACGATGATCGTGTTATCCCTGTATTGGCATTCCTTCAGGGCATCCAAAAGAAGCCCGACCAGGGCATCGGCAAAACTAATGGACGCCAGATAGGCCTGAACCGCTTGCTTGTATTGGCCTTCTTTTTTAACCAATTCGAAATCGGCAAGCCGCGCCTCAGCCATCTCCCTGCCGGCTTTGGGGACATCATCCAGGTCGTCCGTTTTCACTGCGGGCAGCTTGATCCGGTCCAGAGGATACAGATCGAAATACTTCCTCGGGACATACCAGGGCAGATGAGGACGAAAAGTCCCAGCCGCTAAAAAGAAAGGTTTCTCATGCGTCTTTTTAAGAAAATCGACGGCCCACTGAACCATCTGGCCGTCCCCCATTTCGAGATCCGTTTTATCGAACGGTCCCCAGTCAAACTCACGGTAGTTTGCCGGCGGCTTCTTGCCGAGCTTGACATTTTCAATGTCATTCAGTGGAAAACCGTCAGGCCAATTTACGCCTTTTTTGGGTGCGTGCTGCCCCGGCACGGGATAAACGTAATGCCAGGGGCTGTCCTGAACCTGTGGGCGATAATTATCCCAGAGCCCGGGTGGGTTGTTGCCGAGTGTGTGGTGAAATATCTTCCCTCCACCCTCGGCATGGTAGCCATTCGCCCGAAAATGCTCGGGCATAGTCGCAACATCAGGCAGGGCGGGCCGCCACCATTGCCCGTTGTCGTATATACCGGTAGTCGACGGCCTAAGTCCGGTCATTATGGCTGTCCGCGAAGGATTGCAAACCGTCGACGGGCTGTGGGCGTTGGTAAAGGTTATGCCCTGCTGAGCAAGCCGGTCAAGATTGGGCGTGTGTACTTTCCCCGAATAGCCGCCCAAAGGGCCGATCCAATCGTTCATATCGTCGAGGGAAATAAACAGAACATTGGGTCTGCGCTTAGATGCCGCCGACCCGCGCGAAAACACGGACGTTACGCCTAATACCGTCAATCGAAGAAAGTCACGCCTCTTCATAGGATCATTCTTTTTGCATAACCACCCAATCTATAATTTCTACCGGCTGTCATTGCCGTCTGTCAGCCATTTAAGCGAGAAGCGTGCAAAGACTATCTCGCCGTATCTTGTTTCACCGCCTTCGTACAGGCAGCCGATATCGCCGTCGGGCAGGACCGTCAGGCAGGAATATGCCGATGGGCCTTCATGGAGAAGTTTCGAGACGGGCCATGTCTTGCCTTCGTCGTAACTTAGCCGCACTGTCATCTTTATTCGGTCGCCCCTGGTCTTTCCCGCGGGCGGCGCATTGGCCGGATTTGAAAAGAGCAACCTGTTCTTGCCGCTATTGCCGGCGAGGGAGTAACGCAGAAAACTCCCCTGGCATACCGGCTCGATAAGTGTCGGGTCGAATTTGAACTTCGACCATGTTTCGCCGCCGTCGGTGCTGGTGGCAATGCCTCGCTTACCTTGTCCGCCCTCCTGGACACGTGCATTAAGCATGAGAGTCCCATCGGCGAGTTCGACCACCTGGCACTCGTTGCACCCCCCGATAACCGTACCGCCCAACTGCCAGTTCTTTCCATGGTCATCGCTATAGATCACATGCGAGCCAAAACCCGCCTTTGAAGTGTGATCGCATGGTATCACCATCCGGCCTTTATGCGGGCCTTTTTGAAGCTGGATACCCACACCGGGACCGGTTGCATACCACCACCAGTCTTTTTTCTTCGTCGTCTTTGTGATGTCTTTGGGCCTGGACCATGTTTTGCCGTCGTCATCCGAATAACACACGAAGGCTCGCCGGTCGGCACCCCCTTTTCCCAGGTGAAGATCCGAGTTGCTAAAGGAACTGTCGTTCCACGTTAAGAGCAGCCAGATGATACCCGTCTCCCGGTCCTGCACGGGGCACGGATTTCCGCAGACATTTCGGCCATCGTCCCAGGCGACCTGTTTGCGTGACCATGTCTTTCCGCCGTCTTCCGATCTTCGCAGTACCAGGTTGATATCGCTGCTGTCGCCGGCCTCCCTGCCTTCGCAAAAGGCTAACAGTGTTCCAGCCTGCGTGGTCATCAGCGACGGGATACGATAGTTGTTATAGCCGCCGACCCCCTGAACGAACAGGGGCTTTTGGCTCAAGGGACCGGCAAAAACCTGCGAACTCAGCAATGCGATCAGCATTAAGGCCGCGATTCCGGGTTTGGCAACACATATCGTTTTAAGCCTCATATTTCATTCCCTTTCTCTATACGACAACGTCGTTTTTTTCAGGTTCATGGCTTTTTGCCCTTATACTTGGTTGGCTGTTAGATATTAACGTTCTCCCTGGCATCGTCGGTTGAACTGCCCAGTCCGGCGGCTTTCTTTATGGCTT
>DAOVVQ010000095.1 GCA_030637065.1 Planctomycetota bacterium | reverse complement strand
TAGAGATACGTTGCTAATTTCACATTGGGCCTTTCGAGATTAAGCTTTGAACCGATGGGCGTATCTACAACAACACCCACCATCACCACTTGTCATTCCAACTCGTAGGGTGGGCCTTGGCCCACGCGGTTCTCTTGTCATTCCCGCGAAATCGTCTGTAGGATGGGCAACTTGTTACCCATGCGGTTCACTACAGATTGCCAATGATAACAGAAAATCGCTGCAATTTGAAGAAAAACCTCTAATTATTTTAGTGATGAGGGGGTTTTGGCCGATTTCAGGGAGTAAGGTGGGCTCGCAGGGTGGGTTCTGGCCTATGCGGTCCTCTGTTTTGGCCGATTTCAGGAGAAGGTGAGCAAATAGAAAGGGATTCGAGATGGCGATAAAGGATTTATGGACGAGAGTTGGCCGGTGGCGTGGTGTGCGATCAGGTGGCGGCGGAGGCACTATTTCAGTCGAAGAGCCCATTGGCGTCGCAGGCGCAGATGCCGATCGCATCGAGTCAGCCATCCCCAGCCGTGTCGCAGACGCCAGCCAGATGGTCGTCAAATCGGACACAACCCTCCAGCGAGTTGACGGCGCAGAGCGGCTCGGCGAGGCATTCGACCGGCTGATAGATAAGTTAGGCGGTATTAATGACCATCTCGATAAGCAGGTCGGCCAGCATGAGGACCTTATGGAGCGACTTGAGAGTTTGCCCGAGGTACTCAATTCCCTGCCCGGTGCCGTCGAGAACCAGCGGAAGGTCGTCGATACCCTGATCGAGCAGCTAAAGGGCAAGGCCCTCAAGGATCAGCAGATCGCCGAGACCCTGGAAAAGATCCCCGAGCAGGCGACTAAGCAGACCAACGCACTCGGCGAGATGAACCAGAAGCTCTCCGTCGCCGCCGAGATCGACGCACAGATGAGCCAGGGCTTTAGCCGGTTCAACGACACCCTCGGCAGGCTCGACAGCGACACCGTCAGCCAGACCGAAAGCATAATGCAAATGAACAAAACCTTCACAGCCAGCGACCGATACCTAAAATACATAATGACCCGCCAAAACAAACGCTTCCTATGGATATTCATAACAGCAATGGCAGTATCCACAACAGCAATAGCCGCACTAATAACAGCACTAATAATAGTACTAAAACAATAAACCACAACCCGTAGGGTGCGATATTTCGCACCAATCCGTCTCTGAGCCAGCCGAATGGACCTTAGAGATTCTCTAATTCTCTGCTTCTTTAATTCTGCTCCTAATCCCTGCTTTTTTCGCATTTAGCTAAAATACCACCATTTCCCCCTTGACCAAGCCGGTAATTTGGGGTACAATTCATTGCATAAGATATAATTTGGTGGGGGGCAAGGAGACCGGAATGTGGAGTTGGAGGCTATTTCTCACCGCAGCCCTCTTGGCGCTATCGCAGGGCATCGCTGGGGCTGGAGTCCCTGCCGGGCGGATTGTAGCATGGGGAGACCGGGTAACACCGAATGCAGAACTTACAGATATTGTAGTTGTTTCAGCAGGGTATCAGCACAGTCTCGGTTTGAAATCGGACGGCTCGATTGTTGGTTGGGGTGGCGACTCGTATGGAGAGGCAACTGCACCTGATGGAAATGACTTTGTGGCCTTGTCCGGGGGAGAACGTTTCAGTATTGCCTTGAAAACAGACGGTTCTATTTTCGGATGGGGACGAGATAATTTTGGCCAGGCAACGGTGCCCGAAGGCAATGACTTTGTTGCTATTTCTGCAGGCTACCATCATGGGCTTGCCCTGAAGGGCGATGACACTGTTGTCGGGTGGGGGCTGGATAATCATGGTCAAGCCACGGTTTCTGATGGCAACGATTTCATCGCGATTGCTGCGGGATATTATCACAGCATTGGACTCAAGAGCGACGGCTCGATTGTTGGGTGGGGTGATGACATATATGGGCAGGCTACTCCGCCTGATGGTAACGATTTCATGGCTGTTGCCGCTGGGGCCTGGCACAGTCTCGCTCTAAAAAAGGATGGCTCTATAGTGGGGTGGGGCAATAACGGCCTTGACCAGGCTATGCCGCCCGATGGCAACGGCTTTGTGGCGATTGCAGGGGGATACTATCACAGTCTGGCCCTGAGGGAAGAGGGAGCTATTGTGGGTTGGGGGCAATATTATGATGGTCGGCTGGAAGTTCCCGCGGATAACGACTTTGTTGCTCTTGCCGCAGGAGGCGAACACGGTCTTGGGCTTAAGGCGGATGGTTCAGTTCTGGGATGGGGGAGTAACTTTAAGTTTCAGAGTGTAGTCCCCAGTGGCGAGAATTTTGTTGCTTTAACATCGCGTTCGCATATCCTTGGACTTACGGCCGATGGGGCCATCGTTGATTGGGCGGACAGTATTTTCAGGCGCCCGGAACCTCCCCGGGGCAATGATTTTGTTGGTATTGCCGGTGTTCTGGGGCTTAAGGCCGACGGCTCTATTGTTGATTGGGGTAACGCAACGGAGGACGAGGCACCTGACGGTAATGACTTTGTATTGATTGACACTGGAGAGATATTCAGCATTGCGCTTAGAGTGGACGGTTCTGTTGTCGGGTGGGGTGAAAGTAGGTATACGGAAGGGATGCCGCAGGACGCTAATTATGTGGATATCGCAGCGGGGGAAAAACATGGGCTGGCGTTGAGATTTGACGGGACCGCGGTTGGGTGGGGCCAGAATACTAATGGTCGTGCTTCGCCCCCCGTGGACAAAAAGTTCGTTGCGATTGCAGCGGGAGGCTATCATAGTCTGGGACTTGAGGCAGATGGCTCTATTGTGGGCTGGGGTGCTGACAGTTACGGGCAGGCTACTCCGCCGGATGGCAATGACTTTGTACTTATTGCCGGAGGTTACCATCACAGTCTCGCGCTAAAGGCTGACGGATCCATTGTGGGGTGGGGTAACAATTATAATGGTGAGGCGACACCGCCTGCGGGCAACAATTTTGTTGCTATTACAGGAGGAAATCGGTTTAGCTTGGCTATCCAGCAGGTTTATGATGAGTGCGATTATGACACTGATGGGTCGGTCGGCTTGAGCGATTTGCTGTTGGTTGCGGACGACTGGCTTGGTTGGAATCCGATCAGGGATGTTGCGCCCGGACGCCGTGGGGATGGCGTGGTCGACTATTATGAATTCGCCGAGTGCGCCCAGCGGTGGGACTAAGACCGGTAGGGTGCGGCTTAATTTTTTTTCATCAGCCCTCCACCGAAGTTGTTTTTATGGTTTAGTTCAGAATATTGTGGTTTAATTCGGGAATAATGATGCTTAATTGCGTGGGCACAACAAAGCTACTTGCGGCCACCCTATGCGACAGGCTCGTTTCGGACGGGCTGGACTCGCGCACGTAGAACGCAAAGCTTGCGACGAAGAATATCAATGTCGGCTCTGGCTGAAAGGCTAATCCACGGATATCAGACTGATTCATTGTCGAAGCAGCACACGCATTAAGCGTCAAAAAAAGAAAAATGAAATAAAAACACAAAAATAACGTTTGACAAAGGTCGTTCCATATCAGGGTGGGCCTTGGCCCACGCTGAAAAACTTTCGTATTTTAGTCATTAAAAAAACTTCAATAACTTCATGCCCTTCATGGTAAAAAAATCCGTGAAAACCTGTTCCGCCGTCGCTTTACGCGAAGGCGGATCCGTGGTTCTATTTTGTTTTGTATTTTAGTCATTAGCATTTAGTATTTGTTTAAGCGGATTTAGATATTAGAATTTAGAATTTAACCCACGCCAGTCCACTATCTCAAAGAGGGCGCCTTCCATCGCACAGGAAGCCTCGCATCCGGATACGCCAACACATCAAATCTCCTCGCCGGTTTCCGGCCAAAAAAGTATCCATCGGCAAAATCCAGCAGGGCCCGCCAATCCTCCGGCCCCTGTGCATGTTCACCCTGTCGCCAGTGCATCGCTATATTATCGCCACAGCCGAGCCAATCGAAGACTATTTCCGCAGCGCGGCTGGTCAGTTCGGTTCCATAAGGGTTGGCCCAGTAGTCCTGGCGGGCATGGGGGTTGATCAGTCCGTGAGGTGCGATCAGCGCCTTATTAAAATGCGAATCGAACGGCAGCCGAGGTGCGTTATCGCTGAATTCCATAAACCGTTGTGCCCACCAGTGCTCCTGCCGCAAAATGTGAACGGAGATGACCTGCTGCCTTTGGTCCTGCTCGAAATAGCGAAGGCTCCCCGTCCCGCCGGTCCCGGATGAGTTCGGTGCGCACAACGTGATCCGCTCATCGTAAATACCCGCACAAAGGGCCGTCTTACCGCCGCGGGAATGCCCGGTGGCGACGATCTTTTCCATATCGACGAAATCCAGCCCGGCAAGCGCATCGATGACCAGTTGATAGCCCCACGCCCACGCGGCAATAACGCCCCAATCGTAGTCGGGATACATCGGAAAAACGCCAACATTGCGATGGCCCATATCATCTTCGGCCAGGTCCGTTCTCACGAATTTGCAAATGGCGTAACCGCGCCGAGCCGCCTCCTCGAATACGCCCATATCGTCGCGGTAGCCCGCCAGACTCTCCTCATATCTGCCGATATCGCGCTTACTTTGCATCGACGGGTCCCGCACGGGCTCATCGAAGAGCTGACGGTCATTCTTAATAACAACCGGAAACGGCCCCGGCCCGTTGGGCCTTAGTATACCCACCCGCAGGTCGAGGCTCTTTGCGTTATGCCGAAACGTCAGCGTAAGCCGGATATCCGTCGCCGACCCGCCAAGAACCTTCTTCGCCGATGTCTGCTTGACCGACAGATTCCCCGGCTTTGGCGGCATCCGTCCATACTGATAATGGGCGAGCATCGCCTTTAGATATTCGCGCTGCCCAGGCCACTGCTTGCGACTCGTAATGCGGTTTCCATCAGGCCCGACAAAGGGGTCCGGCATGTCCGGCTGGGGCTCCAAGCGGTCAACGGGCTCAAAGGTGTATTGCCACGGCAGTTTCTTGAGGTGCTTGTCGGCAAAATCGAGATATCGCCCCCATTCAAAATCCGTCACATCATGCTTTCCCGCCCTTATATGATGCCCAATAGTCCCAGCCGTAGCATGGCCAAGCGGCGGTATACCCTCGCTATCCAGCCCGCCGGCATCCAGCAGCCGATACACCGGTTCCGCCGCCTTCGCAGCCGTAAATTCACCCTTCGGATCGGCCCACAAGTCCTCGTCCGCACTCGCTACATACACCGGCCTCGGAGCAACAAGGGCGATCAGCATGTGCTGGTCAACGTCCAGTTGGTCTTCATTATCACTATAGTCTTTGAAATTCCCGCAGAACCAGTGCGGAAAAGATGTATTGATCCTCGCGACCGACTCGCCATACCTTCGGCGGCTGATAGCCGCTCCGCCGCATCCCGAGCAGTTGGATATCACGATCGCAAACCGCCGGTCCCGCCCCCCAGCCCACAGCGCCGTCTTGCCCAACCGCGAATGACCCATCAGGGCGATGCGATTATGGTCAATGTCGCCGTCCGTCTCGAAATAGTCCATCGCCCGCGACAGACCCCACGCCCACGCGGCGATCGATCCCCACGCATCGGCAGGGCGGTCCTCCCCACTCGCGGCATCCAGCAGACCGTGACCGCCGTTTAGAAACCCATCGTCAAAGTCAGGATCAATATCGCCGTAATATACCGTCGCCAAACCGTAACCGCGGGCCAGAATCTCCTCGACAGGCCAGCGGGAAGAACTTGCGCCACGCGACTTTTCCGTAGCGCGATTGTCGGTGATGCTGGAATCTTTGCTGTTCCTAACCCAACTGGAGGTCAGAGCAATACCCGGATCCGCATGGATGGTGTGGTTTCCGCCGAAGTTAAGCCCAATAAAAAGCGGCACAGGCCCATCCGCGGAATTAGGCAGGTAAATAAGTATATCCATCGACGGCCCGCTCTTGTCACCGCTAAAATAAACCTTAACCTGCTTACGCGTAGCCACCCCCTTCAGCGCATCACGCTCCAGATCGAACCGCCTAAAGCGAATGTCGTCGGGCACCCCCGGCGCCCGGCCATAAACCTGAGTCCGAAACAGTTCAAGGATCTCAGGCCTCCGACTGGCAAGCCATTGACCCGAACTCCGGATGGCCTCGCCATCGCACGAAACAAGCGGATCAGGCAAACTATACTCACGAACCATCCCCTCATCAAAATTAGCATGAGACCGCTTCCGCGAAAACTCAGCAACAACCCCACCAGAAGCAGACCAGCCAGAGCCAACATTTTCGTTGAGTGCAGTCCCCGATGCCCAAACGCACACAACCCCACCAAGCAGCACTGCCACAACACAAACCAAACAAGCAAATCTTCTCTCGACCATAACTTGTTCACTTCCTTGTCACCCGCGAAGGCGGGAATCCAGCCCGTAGGATGGGTAACTCGTTACCCATGCGGTTCACAGTGCCACCCTTGTCATTCCTGCGCTCGCCGCGGCGGAGCGAGTCGCAGCCGGGAAAGCAGGAATCCAGCATAAAACAGCATCCGCCAAAGAGCCTGCCCTGAGCGAAGCCGAATGGGCGGATTCCAATTCGATTCTTCTATAATTCTTCCCTGTCGCGGCGAAGCGGAGCGAAGACGGATTCCTTCATGGTAAAAAAACCTGTCCCGCCGTAGCTTTACGCGTTTGCCGCGGCGAAGCACGTCGCAGCCGGGAAGGCGGATCCGTGGTTTTATTTCGTTTTACATTTTCATCATTAGCCCACGCTGAAAACTATTTTTTCCCCTTTGCCGGCCTCTTCGGCTTCGGCTCCGGCGCCTGCCCAGGCAGGATCGGGGTCTTAAAACCCTTCAAATCGCCTGGCTTTACGCCCTGTTTGTGCTTGCCTGACCCGAAGGTCGTCGGGTTGTATGGCCCTGTAAAGGATATGTCGGAGTGCGGCCTGATCTCCTTTTCCAGCCCGACAGCCCACAGGCACGCGTTTATCAGCATCCGCCGGTAGCCATCATTCAAAAAATCCTCCGAGGCTCCGTGTGTCGAGTGAAACACCCGGCCCTTTTTACCGTCGGCATTTTTATAGTACCGAACCCACGAGGTCGGGACGGGCGGCTTGGTCTCATCGGGCGGCGACTTGGCGTCCATCCCGTTCAGCGGCTGGGCCATCGCCAGAATATTGCTGGGCTCCAGCGGGTCAGCCGCATATCCCCCCGACTGAACATGGACGTTTTTCACGCCCGTCATTACCGGATGGCTCTTCTTTTCCGGTATGATGGTTATCCGCGTGCTCTGCTGATGGTTCTTGCCATAGTGCCCGGCCCACGTCTCGCCTAAGACCTGCCGCCCGAAACCCAAGTTGTAATCGTCGCCTTTATAATTGAACGAGTACTTGGCAAAAGGCGACTCCGCCGGGATCTTAAAGCCGTGGCTGGTGGTCCTTACGCCGATGACGGGTCCGGCCCGATCAAGGTAGTCGACAAACGGCTGCATCTGATCCTTCGGCAGGTCCAGAAATCGCAAACCCAGAACAGCAAGGTCCGCGCTATCCAAAACCTCCATACCGGGAATATTCGAGTTGCCCGGCTGGATGAAGCCCTTATCGTCGACACCGAACAGAACCGTACACTTAAAACCGTACCGCTGGGCCAATATCCGCGCCATAGCCGGAAGGATCTCCTCCGAGCGATACTCATGGTCGCTGGCAATAAAAACGATATGCTTACCCTCACCCGGCCCCTTCCTGCCCTGATAAACAACACCACCACCAGCTAAAACAACCTGACAAAACACTGCAACCAACACCAAACTCAACAACAAATAAGCCCTTTTCATTTTCAACTCCCAAATAAAATCACATTTCCACATCAAGTAACATAGGGCCAGTCCCGGCCCACGCGGTTCCTATCCCGTAGAAAAGCTACGTCCATGTCATTCCCGCGAAGGCGGGAATCCAGCATAAAACAGCATCCGCCATCCACCTTCGCCAAGGCTACGGCGAGACAGGTTGGCGGATTCCAATTCTCTAATTCTTTGCTTCTATAATTCGATTTTAACAAATCCCGTCATTTCGGTCGGGAAGGCACATTATAAGCGGTCCGCGCGACTATTGAAAGAACCTTTAATGCCTTTTCGGCGGCCATTATCCCTGTCAGGTGTCATGGCGCCATTGGATATTTGCCTTTCTTTTGGCCAGATCTACCCATACGTCCACATTCTCAAAGGATCGGGTATATACGAGTCCGGTTTTTTCGGCGTCTCCTTTGGGTCTGCCTGGCGGAATTTGCAACTGAGGGTAGGCCAGGAGGCTTCCGTGAAGCTCTCTGTACCCCCAGGAGTAGCAAAAGTAGCAGTTTTCCCGGGCAGCTATCAGGAAGCAGGCCAGAGAGAATACGATCTTCTCACGGGCCTCAGCGGCGAGTTTTGCCGGGCCAAGCCTCATCTTTTCTTTGTTGAGCCAGGTGAAGTCAGGGTCGGGCCAGCCTTTTACTATTACGATCTTGCCTGACCGGGCCGCTTCGGAGATCGCGTCGATATCGGCTGAGATGGACTTAGGAGCCTTGCTGGCAAACGCGGTGAAGTGCTCGACCTTGGCTCCATCTGCGTAGGGGAGGTATTCGCCACCCGTCGTCTGGCCCGTCTGGTCGGAAGATCGCAGGCCGTTATAGATAAGGAGGGCGTCGGCCCCCATTTCGCGGTTTGCCCGCTCCATCATATCGATTACGGCCTCGGTCAGAAGGTGCTCGCTACCCTTCCCCCAGCCCCTGTTCATCCAGACTGGACGCTTGGCCTGGTTGACGGCGTCCATAAAGATACCGTCGCATCCGTATTCCCTGACGGCCTTGCCAGCCATTGACGCCCACCACCTGCGAAACTCGCCATTGAGCAGGTTATACTGCTCAAGCCTGCCCTCTTTGTAAATGGCCTCGCCGCCGCTATCGCGAAAGAGCCACTCGGGGTGCCGCTTGACCGTTTGGCAGGCATCATAGATAGGATAATTAAGGAAGGCGTTCCAGTAGAACAAAACCTTAATGTTCGGATTAGCCGCTTTTAGCCGCCTTGCATCAAAGGCTATACCCTTTTCAGTCGAGCCGAACCGGTCTTTGCCGTGCCCCTTTTCCAGGCAGACAAAATCGCAGGCCCGCGCAACAAACTCCACTTCTTCATCGGTCAGCGCCCCAGCCGACTTGCCGAAGTGCAGGTAAACAGGAAACCGGTTCCATGAAAAAAACGGCCTCGGGCTAAAGGGCGCTGGGCGTAGCACCGGCACCGACAGCACCGCCGCACTGGAGGCAGTCAACTTCAGAAAATCACGTCTACTCAAGACTTCCATCGCAAACCTCCTGGACACAACCTTTCAGCCTCGTAGGGATTCCAATTCTATAATTCTCTGATTCTTTGCTTCTTTAATTCTTTACTTCTCTTGTTTTCTTCATGCCCTTCACTTCCTTCATGGTAAAAAAACCTGTTCCGCCGTAGCTTTACGCGAAGGAAAATCCGTGCAATCCGTGCAATCCGTGGTTCTTTTAGTTCCTTCTTTTTTTCTCTGAGTCCTCTGTGCCCTCTGTGGCTATTAATTTGTTTAGAATTTAGATATTAGAATTTAAACCCACAACACCCTACAGCACCCAACCCCGACGATAATCAGGCTTCAGCAGCGCATTCGCCGCATCGCTGTTGCTAAACTGCATCTTCCCGGCATCCCAGACCAGCTTCTTATCCGGCACCCGCATCGCAATTACACCAAGCAGCACCATCTCCGTCAGCGCACCGCCGTAATCGAAGTTCGAGCTTGATTCCCTGCCGGATTTGCAGGCGTCGATCCAGTCCTGATGATGGCTCTCGACCCTCGGAATGCTCTTCTCGGGCAGATTGGGCAGATAGGCCTGCATCGCCGATTCCGGAATGATCCTGCACCCCTTCGCCCCATGCGAGCCGTGCTTGATAATGCCCTTATCCCCGATGATAAGAGCCCCATTGGTTCCCAGTTCCCTATCGTCAAGATGCTCAACGGGCCTCGGCGGAAGCAGGCTGCCGTCATGCCATGTCAGCTTCACCGCAGGCATCCCTTCGCGGGCTGGGAATTCGTACCGCACGACCGAAGCAACCGGAAACGTCTCCTTCCTCAGCAGGTCGAGGTATTCCGGGATCTCTGCTTTCGGATTGCCGCCGGCTGCCATGGACGATGACCAGAATTCGGGGCTCGGATTATAACTGACATTCGCCTCGACGCTCACCGGGCTGCCTAACTTAAGAGCCCAGAACGCCGGGTCAAGAATATGGCATCCCATATCGCCAAGCGCCCCCGTCCCGAAATCAAGCCATCCCCGCCAGTAGATCGGTGCATAAAGCGGATGATACGGTCGATACTGCGCAGGCCCGAGCCACAGGTCCCAGTCCAAGGTCCCCGGTACCGGCGGCCTGTCCTTCGGTCGCGGCAATCCGGATGGAAAGGCGAACCCGCCCATCGGACGGTCGGACCATGCGTGAACCTCGCGAACCTCGCCGATCGCACCGTCCCATATCCACTCGCAACAAAGCCGGATATGCTCGTAAGAATGCCCCTGGTTACCCATCTGCGTCCTGACATTATATTTCTTCGCCGCCTCCATCAACTTGCGAACCTCATAGACCGAGTGAGCCAGCGGCTTTTCGCAGTAGACATGCTTGCCCCGCTCCATCGCAGCCATCGCCGCAACATAGTGCGTATGGTCCGGCGTCGCAACGACCACAGCGTCGATATCCTTTTCCATCTTATCGAACATCACCCGAAAATCGCGAAAGACCTTAGCCCGCGGATTCTTGCGAATATTATCCGCCGCCCGCTCCATATCCACATCGCACAACGCAACAATATTCTCGTGCTGGACCCCAGCCAAGTCAACATTGCCCCGCCCCCCAATACCGATAACAGCAATGTTGAGCTTATTGCTGGGCGCATCCTTACCGAAAACCACGCTCGGAACAATACTAAAAGCCCCAGCCGTAGACGCCGCCCCGCCAATAAAAGCCCGACGTGAAACACCACTATCGATCTGATCTGCCATGACAACAATCTCCTCAAAAAAAAGGACTAACCCGACATTCTATAGCTCCACACAGGCGGCGTTACCCGCAAAATCCACCAAACTCAAAACGCCAGCCATTCTACAACGAAAAGCCCAACGAATCAACCTCAACCAATCCAGCCCCCGAACGGGTAAAGACGGGTGGCAGCCACCGAATCTAATGATACGACGGGTGGCAGCCACCGAAGCATCGCCGAGGTGGATGGCTAAAAAAAGAAAAATTCCAATGCCCGCATCTGGATACTGTCCACTGGATACTGAATACTAATTTGGATGGTTCCGCCCCCATCAAGCGGCAAAGATAATCAGCCCGCCTATCGCAATATTAGCAACAACAAGCACCCTTACCGTCGTCAGCGAGCGATCCTGCCACCATTGAAGCATCCCCTTGAGCTTCTCAAGCTTCATTACAAACGCCGCCACGCCCGACATGCAAAACAAAAGCCCCAATACTATCACAATTCGCGTCCATTCACACTCGCGTGCCGCAATGAGGAAAAATACTCCAATTGCCGCTTTCAGCGCCGCCGGAATATATAGCAGCCTGCCTCGCAGAAAAAAGGTGAGGATCCCCTTGAACCATTGCGGATACGCCAGAAGAATCGCACCCTGAATGGCAATTATAGCCCCGATGATCTTGATAACATTTGTGATACCCATCTTGCCGGTCTCCCTTTTGGTTTCCTTACGAATGGATCACGATTAGCTACTCAATAAGTTCGATCATTTCCATATCGATCTCAACGCTCGCCGCCTGCCCCAAAATATCGACTTGCAGGATCAGTTTCGTCATGCGGTCGGCCCTTGATACAATGCCCTCAGTCCCCACAAGCGGCCCGGCTGTGACGCGGCATTTCTGGCCGGTCTTTATGTACTTATGCGGCTGAAGTGGCGCCCCTTCGCGCAACAGCCTCTCGATGGGAGCCAGCTCCGCTACCAG
>DAOVVQ010000323.1 GCA_030637065.1 Planctomycetota bacterium | reverse complement strand
GGCGGTTTTGTTCTGTGAGGGCACAAAGAAGATGGGGTCATAGCCGAAACCGTTTTCGCCGGTTTCCTCGCGGGCGATACGGCCCTCGAATACACCTTCGGTTTGGATCAGGATATCCTGCGGGCTGGCGAGCGCCAGGCTGCAAACGAAGCGTGCGGTCCTTTTCTCCGCGGGGACGTCCTTCATCAGCGAAAGGACCTTGGCGGTATTTCTGTGATCGATCAGCGTCCGGTCCTGTCCTTTGCCGGGGGGGTCGGGGGGACCGGAAAATCTCGCACTGATAACCCCGGGCGCCCCGTTCAGGGCATCGATAACCAGACCGGAATCATCAGCGATAGTCCAATAGCCCGTCGCTTTGGCATAACCTAAGGCCTTCTTGCAGGCATTCTGGGCAAAGGTCTCGCCGTCTTCAACAACCTCATCAACCTCGGGCAGGTCGCTAAGGCTCAGCCACCGAACATCGCCGCCGGTATCACCCAGCATCTCAATAAGCTCAGCCATCTTACCCTGATTAGTAGTTGCAACGAGTATCTTCTTCATTATTGCTCGCTCGATGTACGGGAAAGGTTACGAAACCGTCTAATCGCTCAGTAGCTTCTTTAGGAGGGCTCGCTGGAAGTGTAGGCGGTTTTCGGCCTGGTCGAAGATTATTGAGTTTGGCGATTCCGCCACCTCGTCGGTGATCTCGAAGCCGCGGTATGCCGGCAGGCAGTGCATTACCTTTGCGTTGCCGGGGGCCTTGGCCATCAGTTCGCTATTGATCTGGTAGTCTTTGAAAACGGCTATCCGCTGCTGCTTTTCGTCTTCCTGGCCCATGCTGGTCCATGTGTCGGTGTAGACGACGTCGGCGTCCTTTACCACGTGGGCGGGGTCGGATGTCTGGTCAACGGTGCCAGCGGCGATATCGTTTGCCGTCTGGATCGTTTCATCGTCGAGCTGATAGCCCTCGGGTGCGGCGATTGCGAATTTCATTGCGAACCTGGCGCAGACAAACGCCAGCGACCGGGCGACGTTGTTGCCATCGCCGATGTATGCGATTTTCAGGCCCTTCAGGTCGCCGCAGTGCTCGGTTATCGTCAGTATGTCAGCCATGGCCTGGCAGGGATGGCAATAGTCGCTAAGGGCGTTTATGATCGGCACATCGGCGAAATCCGCCAGCGATGTCAGCGTCTCGTGCTCGAATGTCCTTGCCATTATGCCGTGAACGTATCTGCTCAGGACCCTTGCGATGTCCTTGGCTGGCTCGCGTTTGCCGATCCCGCCGATGTCATCGGGCTTGACGTAGATCGGGCTGCCGCCGAGGTCCGTCATCGCGACATTAAAGCTCATCCGGGTCCTCAGGCTTGCCTTCTCGAAAAGCATGACCAGCGTCTTGCCGGAAAGGCAAAGGTCGCGACCACCGCTCTTATAAAGCTTCTTTAGTTCGATGCTAAGTGCAAGCAGTTCCTCAAGTTCCTGAACTGAACAATCTCTTATGGAAAGAAAATTTTTCATTTCTCATTCTCTTCGGTTAAGACACTTTCTAAGATTTCCATCGCCTGATCGATCTGGTCGGTTGTTACCGTCATTGACGGCATGAACCGCAGGACCGTCTGCTGGGTGCAGTTTATTCGCAGGCCTTTTTCCAGGCATTTGCTGACAATTCCGGCACCATCGGCGGTTAATTGTATCCCGATCATCAGCCCTTTTCCGCGGACGTGATCGATGATCGGAAACTTTTCCTTGAGGGCGGCGAATTTTTCCCGCACATACAGGCCCATCTCTTTGGCGTTTTCCAGCAGACCTTCTTCTTCGATCGCCTCGATCACGGCAACGCCAGCCGCACATGCCAACGGATTTCCGCCGAATGTCGAGGCGTGCGTACCCGGCACGAGGGATGCGGCGATATCTTCCTTCGCCATCATCGCCCCGATAGCGACGCCGCCGCCCAAGGCCTTGGCCAGGGTGATAATATCCGGCTCGATGTCGTAATGCTGGTAGCCGAACCACTTGCCGGTTCTGCCCAGGCCGGTCTGGACCTCGTCGAGGATCATCACGGCCCCATACTGATCGCAGAGGCGGCGAACCTCGCCGAGATACTCTTCGGTCGCGACATTAACGCCGCCTTCGCCCTGGATCGGTTCGAGCATCACAGCGGCGACCTCGTCATCGAAGGCTGATTCCAATGCCGCAACATCGTTGAAAGGGACATACTTAAAGCCCGGCAGCATCGGCAAAAAGCCGTCGTGGTACTTCGGCTGACCCGTTGCCGTTACTGCGGCGAATGTGCGTCCGTGAAAACTGTGCTCGGCGGTAATGAACTTGTACTTTTCCTTCGACGTATGCCTGCGGGCGAGTTTCATGGCTGCCTCGTTGGCCTCGGCGCCGCTGTTGCAGAAAAAGCTCTTGCCGCCAAAAGCCCGCTCGCTGAGCAGTTGGGCGAGTTTGCCCTGCTGGGGGATATAGAAGGTGTTATCTATATGCAGCAGTTCTGCGGCCTGATCCTGGATCGCCTTAACGACTTTCGGATGGCAATGACCGATCCCGCTAACGGCCCAGCCGGGAAACATGTCCAGAATCTTATTGCCCTCAGCGTCGAAAAGATAGTTGCCCTCGCCGCGGACGATCGCCGTTGGCAGACGCCCGTAGTTGGCGATCACGTATTTTTCAAATATCTCGATAGTCTCTTTGGTATTCATAAAAATCCTTCTTTCCAATCACTTTACGATCTGCGTGCCGATGCCCTTGTCGGTATAGATTTCCAGCAGCAGAGAATGCTCTATTCGCCCGTCGATTATATGGGCCTTTTTAACACCGCCGTCAAGGGCCGTTATGCAGGCCTCCACTTTCGGCAGCATACCGGAGGTTATTATCCCTTTTTCGACCATTTCTTCGGTCTTCGCCTCGGTGAGGCTCGAAATCCTGCTCTCAGGGTCCTTGATGTCGGTCAGTATCCCGTGGGTATCGCTTACAAACACGAGCTTTTCAGCTTTTACCGCTGCGGCGACCTTACCTGCGGCACTGTCGGCGTTGACATTGAGCTTGCCGCCGCTTTTATCTATCGCCACCGGTGCAATGACCGGGATAGTCCCCGCGCTGCAAAGCGTCTTTAGCAGATGGTCGTTTATCACCTCGACGACCTGGCCGACGAGTCCGATATCGGTCTTCCTGCCGCCCTCGCCAGGCGGGCGAAATATCCTGGCCCGCAACACGCAACTGCCTAACGAATGGACTCCCATCGAATCACAGCCCAATTCCTTGAGGGTCTTGCAGATCGGCGTATTTACGTTATGGACCAGCGTCTGCTCGACAATTGTCAGCGTTCGCTCGTCGGTATAACGCAGCCCCTGCACCCAGACGGGCTCGAGGCCCGCCTCGCTCATGGCCTTCGTAATGGCCTTTCCGCCGCCGTGAACGATGATCGGACGCATCCCGACCGTGGCCATAAAGACGATATCGGTGAGCATTTTTCGCTGCAAGTCGGGGTCATTGAGCACGCTTCCGCCCAATTTGACTACAACGATCTTGCCCTTGAAGCGGCGGATGTACTCCATCGCCTCGATCAATGCCCTTGCTTTTTGTATTGCTTTTTCCATTTGTCAGATACCCGAAAATACGGCTGGGGGGCCTATAATACAACAAGGCCAACGGTCGGAATCGAACCGACAACCGCTGGTTTACAAAACCAGTGCTCTACCGTTGAGCTACGTTGGCATAAGTCTTTTCATATAAAGCACTTACAATCCACTTGACGCGTATCCGCGTTTCATGCCCGCTGCCACAGGCAGCGAATCATTGCAAATGCAAGCCAGACACTATACCCATCAAGACCGGTAATTGCAAGGAAATTAAGCCACTTTTTTGGTAACACTTTAGCCATGT
>DAOVVQ010000208.1 GCA_030637065.1 Planctomycetota bacterium | reverse complement strand
GTGGCGGCGTCATGCAGGTCTTCTCCAAAAAGGACGGCAGGAAGCTGGCTGAGAAAAAGCTGCCTTACTTGCCGGCATTCGACGGCCTGGTCGCCGCCGACGGCAAGCTGTATATGGTTACCGAAGACGGCTCGGTCCTGTGCTATGAAGGGAAATAGTACGTCTGCCATTTAACAAACTACGACAGAAAGGCGGAGGCGAAAAACATTTCGCCGAATCCGCAAGAGCCCTCTACGCCAACTTTTCGGGAGTTGAACCGGATTTTATTTATAGTCTATTTCTCGTCCTGTTTTTGCTTATCTTTTTCTCTCGGCCCTTTTCTTCTCTAACGCTGCCCGCCGCTTTATTGCTTTCGTTTCCAGACCCTTCTCTTTCTTCTTCTGATCTGCCGCCCTTTGCTCTTGGGTATACTCCGGCAGGGGTTCGCGATGCGGCTTGAAATCGTCTGTTATGAAAGATGAGGCTGGCAGGCCTTCGGCATTAATGAGGCTGACTTCGGGGTCTGGCTCGGGTTTTTCGAAAAGATAGCGAACATAAACGGGTTTAGAGATTTGCTTACTTTGGACAAGGACTGTATCGCCTTGAATCCAGGCCTTGGCGCTTGCATATTTGGCGTCCTTTCCGGCGATCTCGAAAAATTTGAGATTCTTTTCACCGGACTTGCTTTTCAAACCACTACCGATGTGCTTAAAGCTCAGCACCGCCTTGTCTTTCTTTATTGTCACCTTGTCCAGAAGAGGCCCGCAATGAACAAGATTCCTGCGTCCGTAGTCTTTCGCCATCGCCAGGAGTGCGAGCCGCTCTCCCGCAACTTGCTTATTCTCCGGATGAGTATTGGGCCCATGATCGTAATAGACAGCCATGCCTGCATTGTCGACCATGTCAACGGCTCTTCTCATGCCGTCGCGCAGCCAGGGCCATTCGGTCCCCTCGCCTCCCTGGCAGGGGACCTGAATATAATAGAAAGAGAATTTGTGCAGTGGCGTTTGCGAGCGATCCGCCCAGGTCTGTCGCCAGCTATTTATAAGCTGTGGAAGAAGATGGCGGTACTCCCAGCCGGTCTGAGACTTGGCATTGCGCTCGCCCTGATACCAGATAACGCCGCGGAACGACACCGGAATAATATCTTCGATCCATTCGTCATATTGTGTTGCCGGCGTGTCAGGGTTCTTGGGGTTTCCCCAATGTTTTGGAATATCCAATTCTTTCCGGACCTCTTCGGCTGACGATGCCGACATCCAGCTTTGGATGGGTGTGCTGGAACTGGCCCGCATGATCAGACCCACAGGGATATTCAACTCTTCATAGAGGTTCATCCCGAAATAGTATCCTACGCGAGAGCACAATCGTTGTGTCTCCGGTTTCATGTATTGCCAGGACCCGTTTTTTGCCTGGAACCTGAATCCTGAGTGGTCCTTCTCGAACGCTTTCGGGTCTAACATACGGTCTTTTGCCGCAACGAATTTTCCCGCCATGTTCGATTGGCCGCTGCACAGCCAGACTTCGCCGACCAGAATGCCTGAGAGAGTTATGGTGTTCGAGCCTTTGACGGTCATTGTCTTCTCTGTTTTCGAGGTTTTCAGAGATTTCAGTTTAACCATCCAATTGCCCTTATCGTCGGCAGTAGTTTTCACTTTTTGCCCGTTGAAAGAAACGGCGATCTTCTCCCCCGCCGACGCAGTGCCCCATACGGGAACCGGAAGTTCGCGTTGTAGGACCATGTTGTCAGTGAAAACACCGGCGACTTTTACTTCGGCAGACGCAACGGACACGAGCGTCATGACCGATATTATAATGAAAATTGTTTCAGTTGTTTTTTTCCGCATGTCTCTCCTTCTTTAATTTCGAGCCGGATTAAAATTTATTTCAACAGGACACTCTTTTTTAAGAGCGATCTCTTTTACCGTGTTACCATATCGCACTTTGAAGTTGCCATCGCGGTTTGCCGTTAGCTCGACATGAATATTTTTTCTGTCCCAGCTTGCACTAACCGTAACTCCGCCGCGGGCCCGGAAACTGCGAAAACGCCCGGCTTTCCACATTTCAGGCAGACAGGGCAGAAGGTGTATCTCGCCGGCATGGCTCTGCAAAAGCGCCTCAGTCATTGCCGCTGTGACCGCTCCGCTGCCATCGTATTGGTACGGCCTTACATTCCAATAGGAATTCAGATTCGGCTCCATGAAAATTCTGTAATAGTCGACGTACGTTTGCTTGAAAAGTTCCGGATCGCGAAATCGTGCCCATATATTCAGGTACCACGTATGCTGCCAGTCCAGGCGGCCGGGAGCGTAATGAGACGCTTTGCCTTCTCCCATACGGAATTGGAGCGAACGCATAACCGCGGCGGACTCTTTCGGATCTTTGTCTAAAGTGATGCGATTGCCCGGGTGAAATCCGTAGAGATGCGCGAAGTGCCGGTGGCCCGGGTCATGCTCAACTCGCTGATCTCTCCATTCGAGGAGCCGACCGTCTTTGCCGATCTTGGGCAGTGCCAGCCGGGGCAGGGCCCTGGCCATCCGCTTAATAAGCGGGTCGCCCTGCATCTTCAAAACCTCGGCTGCCTTGAGACAATTCCGGTAGAGTTCGTGAGCTATTTCCTGGTCCATACTGATGCCGTAATCAACTGTCAGACGATCCGCATCGCCGACAACAAAACTGTTTTCCGGAGAGCCTGACGGTCCGATATAGATCTTTCCGGTAATCGGGTCGGGTCGGCTGTAATCAAGCATAAATTCGGCGGCTGCCATCAGGATCGGCATACCGCGCTTACGCAGGAAAACCTCATCGCCACTGAAGGCATAATGCTCCCACACATGCTGGCTCATCCAGCCGAAACCGCCAACCCACTGGGCGGCGGCAGGGGTCGCGCCGCGGCGGCTTGGTGAGAGCCATGCGTCGATATTGTGCCCGCAGACGACTCCGCCACAGCCGTAACCTTCGCGGGCATAGACTGAGGCATTGGGCAGATATTTTTCAAGCAGATCGACTACGGGCTCGTGCATCTCCGCCAGGCCGGTCACTTCCGCAGGCCAGTAATTCTCGGCAATGTTAATGTTCAGATGATAGGCGTTATTACTCCCTTTTTGTCCGATACGCCAGTTGGGCCAGATACCGTGTAAGGTCGCCGGTTGCGTGCCGGGCCGGGAGGAGGCGATCAAGAGATACCTTGCAAACTGGAAGACCTGCACTTCCAGTTCGGGATCGCGATGGAAAGCTCTTTGGGGCATTACAAAGGTTTCCCGGTCTTTCTTTGGTATGTCGATTCTTGGTCCGTCGCGCATACGATTGATGCGTTTATCCGTGGGCAGTTTTCGCTGCTCTTGCGTGCTGGGTCCGAGGAAAAGCCCGGCACGATCGAAATAGTCGGAATATTCCGCGATATGGTCTTTAAGCATTTTTTCAAAGGGGCGTTTGGCTGCCGCGTTGATCTTTTTTTTGCACAAGGCGGGCAGGTCGATATCCAGAATCTTGCCATATTCGAAATTTGTCTCGGCATTGACGACGAGAAAGACACTGTCTGCCTTTTTAACAGATAACGTATCCCCGTGCGGCGTGACCTTTCCTCCACGGGCAATGGCCTTTATCTGCAATTCGAATTTCAGACCGGATTCCGGCGTATCACCGGGGCCTCGCATGATCAGAGTATCGCCATCAGCCTTTACGAGATATTCACTGCCGGGCAATTCCCGGCTCAGGGCAAGGTCAAATGAGATCAGGCCCGGCTTATCACAGGTCAGCCTGACTACCATGACGTCGTCGACAGCGGAGATGAAACTTTCACGAACGAAGCGGGCCCCTCGGCTGGTATAACTTAACCTGGCAACAGCGGTATTCATATCCAGCTCACGGTGGTAATCACCGAACCGCCCGTGATCGGGGAAGGTCAGCTTCATATCGGCCATAAGATTCACTCGCAGTTGAGGGCGATCGTCAAACCAGTACTTTCCAACCAGCTCGTTGGCTTCTATAAAACGCCTCTCGTCGAGCAGCTTCCAGAGCGTTGGTATGTGCTGCTTTATTTTGCTTCCCTGCTCTACAGAGGTAGTTTTGTTGACCCACAGTGTCTCTTCGGATATCTGGATCAACTCATCGGCCACGCCATGATAAAGCACAGCGCCAAGGCGGCCATTGCCGAGAGCCAGTGAGTCGTTGCGTTCCCGGGCGGCCTTATCAAACCACAGACGCATATCCGCCTGCTCCGGCTGGTTGCTGGAATAAGCCGTACTCGCCAAGCTCAGCAGGGTCAGCCAGATGACACAGTGAATTCGTTTTATTTGTATGTTTCCTTTTCCTGTCAGTGTTATAATTCCCCGAGAAATGCCCTCAGTGCCTTGAGCAGTCGCTGCTTCTGGTCGCGGCGGACGTTGTGGCGGGCTCCTTCGATGTGGACGATCTTGCCGTCGGCCAGCAGGCCGGCGACCTCTTCGTTTTGCTTCCTGTCATCACCCTGGGCGTCGGCCTTGAGGATCAGCGTCGGAGCGGTGATCTTTGCAAACAATTCGCTCATCGGCGGGCGGTCGCCAAGACGACGAAACGCGGTGTCGGGATGATGGAGCATCTTTGACGGGGCCCAGTATTCACACTCCGACCTTCCCCACTGCGGGGTATTCTTCAGGCATTCGGCAACGAGTTGGTCGTAGGTCTTGTTGTTCCGCGATAAGATAGCGGCGCGTCGCTTTTCCTGTGCGGCAGTCGTAACGGAAAGGCGCGGGTCACCGGGAGGCCGGGGGGTGAGCCGCGGGTCTTCGAGAATGACAGCGCGTGGGATATCGGGATATTTGGCGGCGAACCACGCCACAGAGGCACTGCCCATCGAGTGGCCCATCAGGATAGGCTTTTTCAGTTTAAGTGCGCCGATCAGGCCCGCCAGGTCCTCTGCCTGGACATCCGCGGGGTCCGATCTTGAAGGCGGGCCCGACAAACCGTGCCCGCGCGCATCGGCCATGATGATGTCGTAATCTCCCTGGAGTTCTTTGGCCAGATTCGTCCAGCACAGCCCGTTATCCGATGAGCCGTGGGCCATCAGCATCACCGGCTTATCGCCACCGGTCCGCCAGTAGTGGATGCGAATCCCGTTGGCTAAAACATAGCCGTCGGTCCATCCAGCCGGCGGAGACGGGGCCTGGCCGATCTCGCCTCGGTCGTCCTTGCTCTTGAACTTGCGAGCCTCGACCGAAGGAGTCTGGGCGCATGCGCTCATCAATACGACGCAAACCAAAAATGTCAAACATATCAGCCCGGTTAAAATTTGTTGCTGCCGTTTCTTCATAATTTATTCCTGTGTTAAAAGTTCTGCTTACAGTTGATCGATCCTGCCCGTTAGCTACTGATCGTTCCAGCCGACAGGAGCCTTGGTTTTTCGCTCCTTTTCGTCCATCACGCCGTCGTTGTTCAAGTCCTTAGCATTGAACCAGCGGGTAGTTCTGGCGGCGTCGAACTTCTTTCCGCTCTTGTCCGCATTGGCCTTAGCTCGTGCGAGTTGGTCCTGGAGCGTAATGCCATTTGCAGACGGTTTGGCTTCTTTGGCCTGGGCATTTTCCGGTGGAGTTTCATTCTGGATCTTGCGGTAGATATTGCCCTTATCGCCGCTGGCGTTGAATTCGGCCACATTGAGCCTGTCTGTGCGGTGACGTTTGCGGTTCCACGGACCACCCCACCATTTGTTGTCCGGCAGGGTGTTGTCGAACTCGTCAAAAAGATCCTGAAGCATTTGCACGCGTTCGGGCTGGCTCTGCGCCAGGTCGTGATATTCGCCCGGGTCGCCAGCCAGGTTGAACAGATTCATGGTCGGCGTGCCGCTGGCATCGTTCCATTGCAGCTTCCAGTCGCCCCTGCGGATGGCATAGTCGTTGTCGCGCCGCCAATACATTACCTCGTGCGGCCGGCCGGTTTTTTTGCCGCTGATGTAAGGCAGGAGGTCTGCGCCATCGAACGGGCCGTCCTTAACAAAGGTTGGCACGATGTCCAGTGTGCTGACCGGCAGATCGTATTTCGTGCCCGGCTTGATCCTGCCCGGCCACCTAATGCAGAAGGGGACACGGATGCCGCCTTCGTAGACATCGCCCTTAAAGCCTCGCAGCGGTCCCGGCGTCGACATATAGTTGTCGGGATCGATCCGCTCCTGTGAGGAGCTCTTGGGTTCGGGCTTTAGGCCCTGGCCGCGCGGCGAGCCGTTGTCGCTCAGAAAGATAACCGCTGTGTCGCCGTCGATCCCATGTTTTTCCAATGTTCGGAGAACGCGTCCCACACCGTCATCCATCGCCAGCACCATTGCTGCGAAAAAGTTGCGGTCTTCGCAATCCGTCAGGTCCTTCGTTCGCCGGAGGTATTTTTCCGGCACCTGCCACGGGTGATGCACCGCATTGTAGGCCATGTACAGGAAGAAGGGCTCGTCTTTGCTGCGATCGATGAATCCGACGGCCTCATCGCTGAACAGGTCGGTCAGATAGATATCTTTTCGCGGCGGCTCCATGTCGTTGTTGCGGAATACCGGCCACCTGCTCTTATTTTGCTCGAACTCATTCGTCCACTCGGTATAGTCGTGCGAACCATTGAGAAAACCGTAGTAGAAGTCGAACCCGCGCGAATGCGGTCGCAGCGACTCGTGGACACCAAGGTGCCACTTTCCCACCATCCCGGTGGCATAGCCCTGCCGTTTGAGCATCTCGGCCATCGTCGGCTGACTGCGCGGCAGTCCAGCCATTGGAAACTTTACATTGTCAGGCCAGCCGGTCGAACTTGGGTTCTCGCCGCATCCGAACCGCTGCTGATAAACCCCCGTTAAGAGCCCCGCCCGCGATGGCCCGCAGACCGACGCCGAAACATAG
>DAOVVQ010000231.1 GCA_030637065.1 Planctomycetota bacterium | reverse complement strand
GACGAAATGGCCAAGTGGCTGCCGAAGATCAATCATTTATAAAGCCAGTATCAAGTATCAAGTATCAAGTAGCCAGTATTCAGTATTCAGTTGAACATTTAGAAAGGTTGTTATTTTGAATCGACGTGATTTCTTGAAACGTTGTGCGGCGGTTGGCGCTGGTGGCTATCTGCTGTCGAACAAGAGCGTGGACGTAAATGTTAAGCACAAAAGGCCTCTGAATATTGTCTTTCTCATGATCGACGATATGGGCCAGCGCGACGTCGGCTTCATGGGCAGCGACTATTACGAAACGCCCAAGATCGACAAGCTCGCCGGCCAGGGGATGGTCTTTACCGATGCCTACGCCAACGCGGCGAACTGTGCTCCTACGCGGGCGTGCTTCCTTACCGGCCAGTACGGCCCGCGGCACGGGGTCTTTACCGTCGGCGATCCGGCAAGGGGCTCTTCGAGCGACCACCGCGTCATACCGATAGCCAACGACACGACGCTGGACTCTTACCACGTAACGATAGCCGAACTGCTCGGACCAGCCGGATACGTCAGCATCAGCATCGGCAAGTGGCACATGGGCAATGACCCCGAGCTTGGCCCCATCGGCCAGGGTTTCGACGAAAATGACGGCGGCAACGAAACCGGCGGCCCCAAGGGCGGGTATTTTAGCCCGTGGAACAATCCCGAGTTGCCAAGCGGGCCCGATGGCGAGTATCTCACCGACCGGCTGACGGACGAGGCTGTCGACTTTATCGAAAGGCATCAGGACAGGCCCTTCTTCCTGTACCTGCCGCACTATGCCGTCCATGCCCCCATCCAGGGCAAAGAAGACCTCATCGCGAAGTATCAGGACAAACCCCCTTCAAACGGGCAGGATAACCCCAAGTATGCCGCAATGGTTGACAGCGTCGACCAGAGCGTCGGGCGGATAATGGCAAAGCTCGAAGAGCTCGATCTCGTGGAAAACACCGTCGTCTTCTTCTTCTCGGATAACGGCGGCCATTCCGGGGCGACTTCCAATTTCCCGCTGCGGGGCTTTAAGGGCACATTTTACGAGGGCGGCATCCGCGAGCCGATGATCGTTCGCTGGCCCGGAGTAACCAGGGCGGGCTCGACGTGCAATGAACCCGTTATCGGTATCGATTTCTTCCCGACAATGCTCGAGATAGCCGGCGTAACCAAGCCAGCCGATAAGCTCCTCGACGGCGTAAGTATCCTCCCGCTGCTTAAAGGCGCAGACTCGCTGGGGCGCGAAGCGATATTCTGGCATTTCCCATGCTACCTCCAGAACCAGGTTGTCGGTGCCCGCGATCCCAAATTCCGAACCAGACCCGTCGGCGTAATCAGAAAGGGCAACTTCAAACTAATGCAGTTTTTCGAGGAATGGGTCCTCGATGGCGGCTGGGACGCGAGAGAAACGAATAACGCGATAGAACTATACGACTTGGGCAGCGACCCCTACGAAACAACCAACCTGGCAAACACCAACCCAGCCAAAAGAGACGAACTGCTAAACATGCTGATAGCCTGGCAAACCTCAGTAAACGCCCCAATACCAAACGAGGCAAACCCGGCATACATCCCAAGCTAATCGTTCCGTAGGATGGGTAACAAATCCTATCTGCCTATAAGGCAGTTACCCATGCGGTTCTATAAGCTCGTCCGTCAGCATGGGTAACAAAGTTACCCATCCTACAGATTTGATGACGGGTGGCAGCCACCGAGGCAAAGCCGAGGTGGATGGTCGCTACAATGGGTGTATGCACAGCAACACCGAATACCGGACACTGTTCAGAATACTGAATACTGGCTACTGGCTACTAAATCTAAATGGTCGCTACAAGCTCATTCCTCCCGACCAAGACGAAGATACCCCTCCGCCAGAGCCACATTCGCGTTTACAACCCTTTCCATAAACGCACGATCAGCCTCAGTAGTCGCCGTAACCACCCCAGCCGCATCCTCATCGCTCAGCACCGCTGTAGCCGGAGCAACAAAGCTGTCTTCAGCCAGATCAGCCCCCTGAACGATAGCGCCCGCACTGACAAACACCCCATCAGCCAACGAGGCATTATATACCACCGCCCTGAACCCCACAAAACAGCCCCGCCCGATAGCACAAGACCCATGAATAACACAGCCGTGCGCCAGCGAAGTCCGCTCACCAACCGTCACCCGCGTCCCGCCAAGGGCATGAATAATAACACCATCCTGAACATTACTCTCAGCCCCGATAGTAACCGGCCCAACCTGCCCGCTGCCATCGCATTCATCCGCCCGGATAACCGCGCCGGGACCAACATAAACCCGAGGCCCGATACGAACATTACCAATAACCAAAGCCGCAGGATCAACATAAGCCAAAGAATCCACACAAGGCCAGTCGCCAGCAGGATTACACCGAAAATTAGCCGCTCTATTAACCATATTATCCTAACACCCTAAAACATAAACCCAAAAAAATCAGCCATCATCTTCCGTGTTATTTAATAGGTTGACTGTTCCTAGTTTTTTAGTTTTTAGTTTTCCTAGTTTTTAGTTTTACGGCGTTGTTTTTGCTACGCAGGGGCTTGGTTAACCGTTCCTATTCTGCATTGCCGCTTTTAGTTCATCGACGGACAGCGGTGGATCATAGGTGTGGAGCATCGCATGACAGTTCGGACAGACTGGGATGAGATCATCTACTGGATCCAAATGATAGACCTCTCGATTGGCCAAGGGCTTCTTGTGATGGACGTGAATAAATCCCTTGCCGATGGAACCATATCGCTGCTCAAAAGTCATCTCACAGGCGGCACACTGCATACCATGAGAGTCGAGGCATGCCCTGCGGGCGTTTGGATCTCGTTCGAAGGCATTGATGAGGACCTGACGTACCGTGCCAGCTATATACTCTCGACCCGGGGGAACAGTCTCAGGATGAACCTCGTGTGGAGATTTGCGTATCCGGTCGACTGCAACGGGTGAAGAGACTAACCGGAATCGGCCTCTCCGGACTTTTTCAAAAAGAACAGGGCCTCTGAACTTATCATATCCCTCACAGTGCAATTGGACAAGTTGGAACATGGTCTTCTCATAGTTCTGTAGGTCCTTATATGGGGCGTAAGGGTGATCTCGCTTCGATGTAATATATGCTTTTACGGCACTCCAATCAGCCTCTCCGCCAAATGCTTTGAAGGCTTCTATAACGTCTTCCACTCTGAGGTAAGGCGATGCCAACGTTCTCAGTGTCCTCGTATATAACCGATGCTAGTGCTCTGTTACGCCTCAAAACTAAAAACAAAACTAGGGACAGTCACCTATTTTCAGGTTAATTTGACAGGCGGTCGTCCCTGCTTTCCACGCTTTTCGTTTTAAGGAGTTCGGATTCCTTTTTTTATTTTGTCTGCCGACTGGTGGTCGGTTTTTAGTTGTCCTTTGCCTCGAACTCTGCGTCTATTACGTCGTCGCCGCCCTTTCTTCTTACTTCGCCTTCTTCAGGCGGCTGGGTCGGGGCCTGCTGGTCTGGCGCGGCCTGTTCGCCGCCGCCTGCTGCCGCCTGTTTTTTGGCTGCCTCTTCGTAGAGTATCTTGCCCAATTCCTGTGCAGCCGTCTCAAGGTTCTCCGACGCCTTCTTGATCGCGTCGCCGTTATCGCCCTTGACAGCCTCTTTGAGGTTATTCAGCGCGCTTTCGATATTCCCGCGGGCCTCGGCAGTGACCTTCTCGCCGTGTTCCTTGAGCGTCTTTTCCGTAGCATAGACCAACTGGTCGGCGCGGTTCCTCAGGTCGACGACCTCGCGTCGCTTCTTGTCCTCGTCGGCATGGCCCTCGGCGTCTTTACGCATCTCTTCGACCTCATCCTGGTTGAGCCCGGAGCTGGACCGAATCTCGATGGACTGCTCTTTGCCCGTCCCCATGTCCTTCGCCGACACATTGAGAATACCGTTGGCATCGATATCGAAACTAACCTCGATCTGAGGCATGCCCCTCGGTGCCGGCGGCATCTCGGTAAGCTGGAACCTGCCCAACGTCCGGTTGTCGGTGGCAAACTCCCGCTCGCCCTGGAGAACATGAATGTCAACGCTGGTCTGGCTGTCAGCGGCGGTGGAGAAGAGCTCCTTCTTGCCGGTCGGGATAGTAGTATTTCGCTCGATCAGCCGGGTCATCACGCCGCCCAACGTCTCGACACCCAACGAAAGCGGAGTAACATCGAGCAGCAGTATGTCTTTAACGCCCTCATCGCCGGAAAGGACCGCACCCTGGATAGCAGCGCCAAGCGCGACCACCTCGTCAGGATTGATACCCTTATTCGAATCCTTACCGAATATACCCCTTGCGATCTCCTGAACCTTAGGCATCCTCGTCGAACCGCCAACGAGCAGAACCTCTGCAATGTCGTTGGGTGAAAGATTGGCATCGGCGATCGCCATTTCGCACGGCCCTTTCAGCCTGTTAAGGATCGGCTCGGCGAGAGACTCGAACGTGCTCCGCGTGATCGTAACCTGAAGATGCTTCGGCCCGGAAGAGTCCGCGGTGATAAACGGCAGATTGACGGTCGCCTCGACCTGGGTGCTGAGTTCGCACTTGGCCTTTTCGCCGGCTTCCTTTAGCCGCTGATGTGCCATCGGGTCCGTGCGAAGGTCGATGCCCTCGGTCTTCTTGAACTCGTCAGCCAGATAGTTGATCAAAACCTCGTCAAGATCGTCGCCGCCTAAGTGCGTATCGCCATTAGTGCTGAGAACCTCGACAATGTTTTCGCCAATGTCAAGGATCGAGATATCGAACGTTCCGCCGCCAAAGTCAAAGACAGCGATCTTTTCTTCCTTTTTCTTCTCAAGCCCGTACGCAAGTGCAGCCGCCGTCGGCTCATTAATGATCCGCTCGACTTTCAGACCCGCGATCGTGCCGGCGTCCTTGGTCGCCTGCCTCTGAGCATCGTTGAAATACGCAGGAACGGTAATCACAGCCTGGTCGACCTTTTCGCCGAGATAATCCTCAGCCGTCTTCTTAAGGTCCTGCAAAACCATCGCACTCAGCTCCGGCGGAGTATACTCCTTACCGCGAACATTTACCTTCAGCAGCTCATCTGCGCCGCCGGTGATCTTATAAGGAACCAGCTTCTCTTCCGAGCTGACCTCGTTGTGGCGACGTCCCATGAACCGCTTTATCGAAAAAACGGTATTCTCCGGATTCGTCACCTGCTGATGACGTGCGATCTGACCGATCAGCCGTTCGCCCTTGTCGGTAAAGCCAATCACCGAAGGTGTCAGACGCGAGCCAGACGAGTTGACCAGCACCTTCGGAGCCGCACCTTCCATCACCGCAACAACCGAGTTCGTGGTTCCCAAGTCAATTCCAATAATTTTAGCCATGATTAAACACTCCTAATGTCAGCAATATCCTTAATTTGCATTATTTCTGTAATCTGCACAATTTCCTTAAGCTATATATTGCAAAGACCGTGCCAGCAGCCCACAAAAACCGTAAAGCCTTATGTATAAACGACTTGCGTTTTTAGCGAAGCGGTTCCAGGTATGCCATTTTGGCAGACAAAGCAATTTTTGACGCTGGCAGTCTGCAAAAAAAGCGGCTATCCGAGCCCCGAGGTGTTTACGTAGGCAAATTTTTTTTTATGTAGGACCAAAATCATGTTTGCGTTACCAGCGGACATGTGGTATACTAAGCGTTATAAATTAGTCTTCTCCTTCTCCAAATGGAGTTATTTACAAAGCCGCATGGCTCCCTGCAACGGGGGGCCATGCGGTTTATTTTTTGCACCAACCTTTTTTTGCCTCACTCCCAGCCTTTCCATAGTAATGCTCATTTCAGTGGCTTTCCCAGCCAAGCCGAAAAATGCTTGACAAGCAGACATTAACGCCTATGATTAGAGACATAGCATCCAGATCTTTTCTCGCCGCTCAACAAGAGCAGGTGGATTCAAAGAACAGAAAGTCGTAAAAGGAGAAGTCATGCTAAAAAGAACGAAAGTGCTTGCCTGCCTGCTACCAATCCAATCCTTTCCTTTGCCGCCCTGGCTGGAAGCGAACCGGGAATAAGCTTCCAACAGATCGTCAGAACCGATGACTTTGCGAAGATCAAACTGCTCATTATCGAGGGAGCCAATGTCAATGAGTCGGACCAAAATGGTTTCACACCGTTGCAGCACGCGGCCAAATATGGCAACGAGACCGCGGTAAAACTCCTGATCGCCAGCGGAGCAAATGTCGATGTGAAATCCGAAGATGG